>JAZKZU010000079.1:0-1632 GCA_045612825.1 Eubacteriales bacterium | reverse complement strand
CGGGCGTTTCGGCTTTAATTTTTTTGCGGTAATTGAGTGCCGTTTCATAGCGATGGTGGCCATCGGCAATAAACAACTGCTTTTCCGCAAACGCTTCCGTAAACGCCGCAATTTCTTCGCCATTCGTGATGGGCCACAGGCGGTGGCTAACGCCCTCGCCATCGGTAAACTCGATCTGGGGCGCACATTCGCTTACCTTTTCGATGCGGGCACGGATGGATTGGTCCTCATCGGTATACATGGAATAGATCTGGGAAAAGCTGGCCTTGGCTGTATCCAGCAGTTCAAAGCGGTCATTTTTCGCCTTTGAGAGGGTAAACTCATGAGGGAGTATCACACGATCCTCAAATTCCTCCAGCCGCACAGCGCCGAAAATGCCCTTTACGGCGTAAGAAATATCGTTGACAGAGAAGGCCATTTCATAGACGTATATGCTATCCTGAGTATCTTGTGCCAATATGCCGTCCTTGACCCATTGCTGATATAAATTGCGTGCATTTTCGTATTTATTTTCGCCGACAGGAAGTTCCAGATTGATAATATTATAGGGGCTATGCTCAATCAATTCTTCCCGTTGTTTGGGGCTGACGATATCGTAGGGCGGGCAGACGAGATCGGCAATATTGCCTGCCTTAGCCGTAT
The DNA here is from genome assembly GCA_045612825.1 of Eubacteriales bacterium. Classification (GTDB taxonomy): domain Bacteria; phylum Bacillota; class Clostridia; order Oscillospirales; family UMGS1783; genus CAKSHC01. The sequence goes on along the minus strand of JAZKZU010000079.1, from coordinate 990 downwards.
AGCGCATCCCTTTAAATCCTGTTACAAGAGCCATAATTCTTTCTCCGATCGTATAGGATACTTTTATTATAGCGGGTTTTTATTCGTTTTTCAATTCATAATGGAAAAAAATACAGAAAATACGAGGCAAGAATCGGGCTATACTATGGATGAGGTGAATGAGAGATGTGTAGTAAAATTCCGTTCATGCTCGGCATGGCGGCAGGATTGGTTGTGGGGTGCACGATGGGCGTTGCGTCGCAATCGCGGCCGGTAAAAACCGCGCGTAAAAAATTCATGCACTCCCCTGCCGGCAAAGTTATGAAGGGTATTGCCGATGTGATTGAACAGATCTAAAGAAATGCGGTGCAGAAATCTGCACCGCATTTCTTATGCTTGTTTGGTTTTTTCGACTTTGTCCTTAAATTTACGGACGGCATCGTAGTTCTTATCGTTTGAGATTTTTTCCAGTTCTTCCAGCAATTCTTTTTGTTTGCGGGAAAGCCCCTTGGGTACTTCCACGGTAACTCGGACGTACATATCGCCACGGCCACGGCCGTTGACATAGGGCACGCCCTTATTCTTAATGCGGAATACCGTTTGGTGCTGGGTGCCTTCGGGGATGGTTTGCTTAACCGTATCACCGTCGACCGTGGGCAGATCTACGGTACAGCCTGCGGCCGCCTGAGAAAGGGTAAGCGGAACATCATAGGAAATATCGTTGCCCTGTCGGTTAAACAGCACATGGGGCTTGACATTGACGGTAATATACAAATCGCCGTTGCCGCCGCCACGTTTTCCTGCCGAGCCTTGGCCTGCCAATTTAATGGACTGGCCGGAAGCGATGCCGGCGGGAATGGTAGCCTCAATGGTGCGCTCACCGACGACCATACCCCCTCCGCCGCACGTTTTGCAGGGATCCTTAATGATGTGACCGGTACCGCCGCAATCGGAGCAGGGCTGGACACTGGTAAACGAACCAAGCATGGTGCGCTGTTGGGCACGCACCTG
>JAZKZU010000078.1:0-1712 GCA_045612825.1 Eubacteriales bacterium | reverse complement strand
GGTTGCGGTACTTGTACCTTTGTCTGCCCGACCTGCCAATGCTACGATATTAAGGATTTCAATAACGGGCGTGAGATTACCCGCTTCCGTTGCTGGGATTCCTGTATGTATTCCGATTTCACCATGATGTCGGCGGGTCAGCCTCGGCTTACCCAAAAGGAGCGGTTCCGTCAGCGCTTTATGCACAAGTTGGTCTACTATCCTGCCAACAATGACGGGATGTGTTCCTGCGTGGGTTGCGGCCGTTGTCTTTCCAAGTGCCCAATTTCGATGAATATTGCCAAAGTCATGAAAACGATAGGAGGGAAACAGGCATGAATACTCGTCCCGAAACCTTGATTCCGGTACTGGGTGTGATCACCGATATTCGGATCGATACGCCCGATGTCAAGACCTTCCGTGTCGTGACCCCCGATGGGGTAAAGCCTTTTATCCATAAGCCCGGCCAGTGCGCCATGCTTTCCATTCCGGGTGTGGGCGAGGCGATGTTCTCCATCACCTCCTCTCCGACCAATGAGGAGTTCATGGAATTTTCCATTAAGAAATGCGGATGCCTGACCGATTGGTTGCATCAGGCCGAGGTCGGCCAGCAGATTACCGTGCGTGGCCCTTACGGCAACGCCTTCCCCGTGGATGATGAGTTTGCGGGCAAGGATCTGCTCTTTATCGCCGGCGGTATCGGCTTAGCGCCGCTTCGTTCGGTAATTAACTATGTGCGCCATTACCGTGACCGCTACGGCAAGATCGATATTGTCTACGGTTCCCGTTCCAAGGCCGATCTGGTCGATTATCAGGAGATTATCGACGAGTGGATGACCGATGACGGCGTGGATGTGCACCTGACCATCGACCGTGAGGAAGAGGGCTGGGACGGCCATGTCGGCTTCGTGCCTAACTACGTGAAGGAACTGGCCTTCGATACCAATAAGGTGGCCATCATCTGCGGTCCGCCCATCATGATCAAGTTCTCGCTGGAAGGACTGGCTTCTCTGGGCTTTACCAAGGAGCAGGTCTATACCACGCTGGAAATGCGCATGAAGTGCGGCATTGGTAAATGCGGCCGCTGCAACGTGGCCAACAAATACATCTGCAAGGACGGTCCTGTCTTCCGCTTTGACGAGCTGGATGAACTGCCCGATGAGTATTAAGGAGAAAACCGCTATGGAAAATATGGTAAATGTATATCTGTTCGGGAAGAAGTATGAAGTTCCCGAAAACCTCACCATCATGAATGCGATGGAATATGCGGGTTATCAGCTGGTGCGCGGTTGCGGTTGCCGTAACGGCTTCTGCGGCGCTTGCGCTACCATCTACCGCATCAAGGGCGACCGTGATCTGAAGGTCTGCCTGGCTTGCCAGACCAAGGTGGAGAACGATATGTATGTGGCAACCCTGCCCTTCTTCCCGCTGGTTAAGCAGGTTTACGACATGAACAACGTGAAGCCCACCGAGCAGGTGATGATGCAGCTCTACCCCGAAATCTACGCCTGCGTCGGTTGCAACGCCTGCACCAAGTCCTGCACGCAGGATCTGAACGTTATGCAGTACATCGCTTACGCCCAGCGTGGCGAGTATGAGAAGTGCGCCGAGGAGTCCTTTGACTGCGTCATGTGCGGCGTTTGCTCCTCCCGTTGCCCTGCCGGCATCTCCCATCCTCAGGTGGCTATGCTGGCCCGCCGCTTAAACGGCAAGTATCTGGCGCCTACCTGCGA
>JAZKZU010000077.1:0-5049 GCA_045612825.1 Eubacteriales bacterium | reverse complement strand
CGCATGCTGAACTGGCATGGGTGCTTAACTGCTATACCATGTTTGGGGAACTGTCCCGCATGACCCAGTTTAAGGACAAGAGCACGCGGTATGCCGATAACATCAATGCGGGCTTGTTTACCTATCCAGTGCTGATGGCGGCCGATATTTTGCTCTACCAGACCGATCTTGTGCCGGTGGGTGAGGATCAGAAGCAGCATCTGGAGCTGGCCCGTGATATTGCCCAGCGTTTCAACGGCGTGTACGGGCAGGAGAATCCCGTGTTCAAGGTGCCCGATCCGTACATTGCCAAGGTGGGGGCTCGCATCATGAGTTTGCAGGAGCCGACCAAGAAGATGAGCAAGAGCGATTCCAATGCCAACGGATACGTGGCGGTGCTGGATACGCCCGATGATATTATGCGCAAGTTCAAGCGCGCGGTGACCGACTCGGATTCACGGGTTTGCTACGGTGAGGATAAGGACGGCATCAATAATCTGATGACCATTTACAGTGCAGTAACCGGCAAATCGCTCGATGCCATTACGGCTGAGTTTGACGGAAAGGGCTATGGCGACTTCAAGGTGGCGGTGGCTGAGGCGGTTATTGAGGAACTGCGTCCCATCCGTGAGCGTTACAATGAGATATTGAAAGATAAAGACTATTTGGATCACATCTTCCAGATCGGTGCTGAGCGGGCGGCTAAGGCGGCCTATCGCACGCTGAATAAGGTGTATCGGAAAGTTGGATTTCTTCGCTGAGTAAAATGGCCGCATTTGCGGCCTTTTTTGTATAAAAGTATAAAAATGGGAAATACTGCTGGGGAAGGAAGGTGTTTTCCATGGTAATCAAGAAAAGAACATTTGTACGTATCGTATCCTTTTTGGCGGCGGCGGTTGTGGCGCTTGGCGGCTACAGCATTTACAAGACCCAGCAGACGGGGCGGTATCGCATCAGTGAACAGAATGAGTATGCCCGCAATTTTGCCGATTTGTCCGAGCATTTATACAACATTGAAACGGCCTTTGAAAAGGGGCAGTATGCGGGGAGCGATTATCAGATTGTGCGTATGGCCAATCAGGTATGGCGGGAAACGGGCGCGGCCAAAACGGCGCTGGAAGGGATGCCCGAGCATGAGGCGGGGCTGTATGAGGTGTCCGAGTTTCTCTCCAAGGCGGGGGATTATGCCTATTACGTGTCCTCCCGTGTTATGAAAGGGGAGACGGCGGCCGAGAATGAGGCCGAGAATATGCGTTCTCTTGCCTTTGCGGCGGCGCAGTTGGCCAACTACGTGGGGAATCTCCGCACGGCCGTGGATAACGGGGAAATTACACTTAAAAATAAGGCATCGCTGGATGGTTTTGATGCGGATGCGGTAGGGGATGAGTGGAGCAGTGTGCAGGAGCAGGTGAGCGAGTATCCCGAACTGATCTATGACGGGCCGTTCTCGGATCATATTGAGAAGATGGAGCCGATCCTGTTGTCGGGTGCGGCCGAAATTACCGAGGATGAGGCTAAGGCTCGTTTGGCGCAATGGTTGGGCGTGTCGGCCGATAAGATCAAGCGGATCGGAGAGATGGACGGCAAGATTCGGGCGTGGACTTTTGAGGTTGAAACAAGGACGGCCAGCGTGACCAAGCAGGGTGGGTATCTGCTGGAGCTGACCGATAGCCGTGAGCGGGTCACGACAGGGCTGAGCATCGGGGATGCCATGAATAAGGCGCAGGAGTTCTTTGCGAAAATGGGCATTACCGGTATGCGCCAGAGTTATTATATGAAGAAAAACGGCGAAATCACCATGAATTTTGCCTATTCGCAGGACGGCGTGATTGTTTATCCCGATCTGATCAAGGTGTCGGTTTGTTTGGAAACGGGGGATATCTGCGGGTATGAGGCTTACGGCTATCTGATGGCGCACCGTACCGATCGGGATACGGGCGTGGTGCTCAGTGCCGAGCAGGCGCAGGAGAAGGTTAATGCCAATCTGCACATCATCAGCCGAAACGTGGCCATTATCCCGACCGACGGTAAAAATGAGGTGCTCTGCCACGAGTTTGTGACCGAAACGGCCGAGGGCAAGCATGTGCTGGTATACGTCAATGCCAAGACGGGTATTGAGGAAATGATACAAATTTTAATTGAAACGGATGACGGAACGTTAACGGTTTGATTTGACATCCTCCCGAAATGTCGCTATAATATGAGTAGTCATTTCGGGAGGCCTTTCATTATGCGAATGAGAAAAAAGAAAAATCTGATCCCCCGCATGGAGAAAGCAGGGGAGTATCTGTTTGAAATCGGCGAGAAAAGCGGCCTGTCTGCTAAGGATATCTTTGACAGGGAAGCTCCGCTGTACATCGAGGTCGGTTGCGGGAAAGGGCGCTTTTTGTGCGAGCAGGCCAAGCGGCATCCGGATCGGGTGTTTGTCGGCGTGGAGCGTGTGCCTGATGTGCTGGTGCTGGCTATGGAAAAGGCGCAGGAATATGAGCTGAAGAATATTCGGTTTATGTCGGTCGATGCGGCAAAGTTGGGCGAAGTGTTTGCCGAAAACTGCGCCGGCGGGATATATCTCAACTTCTCCGATCCGTGGCCCAAGGCCCGCCATGCGGCTCGGCGGTTGGACGGCCCTGACTTTTTGAACATCTATAAGTATTTATTGAAGTCCGATGCCGTATTGGAAATGAAGACCGATAACGTTGGATTTTTTGAATTTGGCTTGGAAAGTGTTGAGCAGGTAGGGGGTACGATTCTTGATATCAGCCGTGACCTTACTGCCGAAAACCGCCCCGAAAACATTGTTACCGAGTACGAACAGCGTTGGAGCGACATGGGCATCAAAATTAATTATTTAAAGGTTTCTTTTCTGATTTTTCAGGACTTTTCGGCAACGGAAAGTCCTTTCTTCTCTGGTAAAATACTGAAAATTTGAATAAAAGTCTTGCATTTGGCGCAATCTTATATTAAAATGTAATTGTTTGTAACCGATTTGTAACTTTTCTTTTTTTACGATAAAGGAGTTTATATGCCAAGATCCAAAAGCAGAAACGGCTATGTCGGCCGCAGGCAGGTAGCGCAATCCCGCTCCCGCCGACGGGTGAGTAAGACGGCTGATTTTTTGGCGGTTACGCCGGCGGTGTCGGCACAGCAACAGCCCAATGTGGATGACAAGACGGGGGAGATCGTTTTTACCTCGGCCAAGTCGCAAAGTCCTCTTCGGGTTATGCTTAAAGACAGCCTGCGTCAAGCATCCGTAAAATTTAAGAAGTCCCTGCGGTTTATGCGTAGAGAAATGATCGATGATCCCGAAGGTTTTATTCGGCGTGCCGGTCATAGTTTGGGATATGCCATTGTTGGATTTTTCCGTGGTTTTGCCTCGTTTTCCCGCTTTTTGCTGATGCCGCTGAGCGTCCTGCTGGTATTGGGCGCGATGATTACCATGAGTGCCTATTCGATCGGGCTTGAGGTTCGGCTGGGAGGTGAGGTTGTCGGGTACGTAACCGATGCGGCCTCCTTTGATGCGGCTCGTCTGGCGGTGGAAGAACGCTATTCCCAGCGGTTGGGTGAAGCCTTCCGCATGGAGCAAACGCCCGTGTATTCCGTGAGTCTGGTATCTCGTGCCAAGCTGGTAACGGGTGAACAATTAGAAGAAAATATAGCCGCTATCTGTGAGGATGCGGCGGGAAAAACCTATGGTGTGTTTGTAGACGGTACGCTTATCGGCACCTATTCCAATGAGAATGCCATCTATGAAATGCTCGATGCCATAAAACTGCCTTACCAGACGGGTGCGGCAGGTGAAACGGTAGTCTTTATGAATGACGTGCAGGTCATTCAGGATATGTATGCCGATCAGTTTGAAATGAGCATTGCCGATCTTCGTGCCAAGCTGTTGTGCGGCGATACGACGCGTGAATATGCCATGGTGGCCGGTGATTCGGTTGAGAGTATCTGTGCCGCCTTTGGTTTGGGTGAACGTACCCTGCATCTGCTTAACCCCGGTATCAATCTGGCTGAAGCGCCGGTAGGTACGGTCATTACGGTAGGCGGCGGCCAGCCGCTCGTTTCGGTTCAGGTGTCTAAGACGGTCACCTATGAAGAAGAAGTGCCTTTTGATGTGCAGGTGTCCACAACGTCCTCGATGTGGGCGGGCTCTAAGCAGATTTTGTCGGCCGGCCGTGTGGGTATTACCCAGTATACGGCGCAGATTGTCGTGGTGGACGGTGTGGAAATCAGCCGCAACATCATCAATCAGACGGTTAAGAGTACGCCGGTCACCCAGTATGAATTGCTTGGTACAAAGCCGATTTCCTCGGCCGGTACCTTTATCTGGCCGGTTGCCGGTAATTACGTAATCACCAGCCCCTTTGGCGCTTGGCGTGGGGATCATTACCATGAAGGCTTGGATATTGCGGCCAGCTATAATACCTCGATCGTGGCGATCGATGCCGGTGTGGTAACGGTAGCCGGATGGTCGGGCGGCGGTCACGGATATAACGTGGAAATTGACCACGGTAACGGAATTGTTTCCCGCTATTCGCACTGTAACGGTGTAAATGTATCGGTGGGACAAACCGTATATCAGGGCCAGCGTATTGCCGGTATCGGTTCTACCGGTAACTCGACGGGTAACCACGTTCACATGACCTTGTGTGTGGACGGCGTATTTGTGGATCCGCTGAAATATCTCAGATAAGGAAAGCACTCTCCGCATTTGTCGGAGAGTGTTTTTTTTCGTGGAAACAAATATCCATATAATATGTCGGATCAAACCTTGACAGGGCAGGTAAGGTGCGGTACAATATCGGTAGATTTTTTTAACGGAGGAAATGGGAATGATTGGATTTGAGTCCAAGTACACCAAGATGTTTTTAAGTCAGGATCCGATGTCTGCGTATGCGGCTAAGATCGAGGAATCGGTGGTAAAGGTGCGGGATCGCAGCGGTGCCGGCAATGATTTTCTGGGGTGGACACAGCCCGGTAACGGCATTGATACGGCGAAGATCAAGGCGGCGGCCGCCCGTATTCGTGAAATGGCCGATGTCTTTGTAGTAATCGGTATCGGCGGTTCCT
>JAZKZU010000076.1:0-1432 GCA_045612825.1 Eubacteriales bacterium | reverse complement strand
GGCCTTGCCCGCAGCGGCGATGTGCGCCGTTAAGGAACTGGAAGCATTGGTAAGCGGCCTTGCCGATCGTGACAATCTGCGGATTGATCTGTCCTCGGTCAGCAACACCAAGTATTATAACGGCCTTACCTTTAAGGGCTTTATCAACGGTGTGCCCGAGAGTGTGCTCTCCGGCGGTCGGTATGATAAATTGCTCTCACGCATGGGTCGTACCAGCGGTGCTATCGGATTTGCCGTATACTTAGATGCGCTCGAGCGCTTTGTGATTGAGGAGGTAGGGGAATGAGCCGTATGTTAAATATTGCCCTGCCCAAAGGCAGACTTGGTGAAAAGGTCTATGCCATGTTTGAAAAGGCAGGCTTTGAGTGCCCGTCCATTAAGGAAAATAATCGCAAACTTATCTTTGAAAATCCCGCCTGTCAGGTGCGCTATTTCTGGGTCAAGCCCTCAGATGTTGCCGTGTACGTGGAGCGGGGTGCGGCCGATATCGGGGTGGCGGGCAAGGATATCCTGCTTGAGTATGAACCCGATGTCTATGAATTGCTCGATTTGGATATCGGCAAATGCCGTATGGCAGTAGCCGCGAAAAAGGACTTTGCCGATGATTCTCGGCATACCCTGCGTGTAGCCACCAAGTTTGCCAATATCGCCCAAAAGCATTATGCTTCCAAGGGGCGGGAAATTGATATTATCCACCTTAACGGCTCAATTGAAATTGCGCCGATCTTGGGGTTGTCCGATGTCATTGTGGATATCGTGGAAACGGGAATCACCCTGAAGGAAAACGATTTGGAAGTGGTCGAAACGGTTGTTCCCATCAGCGCGCGGCTGATTGCCAATAAGGCCGCCTTCCAGTTTATGCACGAGCCTATTGAAAAGATCGTGCAAAGCATTGCCAAAGGAGTAGACCAATGATTGCTATACTGCCCTACGGTCAGGTGTCGAATGAGGAGATTTTCGCCCGTGTAGAGCCGACCGTGAATGTAACCGACATCGTCACCGATATTATCGCTAATGTACGTAAGCGGGGCGATGCGGCGCTGTATGAATATTGTGAAAAATTCGATAAAGCCAAGCTGACCGCCCTGCAGGTCAGCCCCGCCGAGATTGAGGAAGCGGTAGCGCAGGTATCGCCCCGTTTTCTGGAGATTTTAGAGAAAGCGGCGGCCAATATCCGCAAATTCCACGAAAAGCAGGTGCGCAATTCCTTTATCATCAACGATGTGTCGGGAATCGTTATGGGTCAAAAGGTGATACCGGTCGACCGTGCGGGTCTCTACGTCCCCGGCGGCTCCGCCGCCTATCCGTCCACCGTCTTGATGGATGCCATTCCGGCCAAGATCGCAGGCGTCGGGCAGGTGGTTATGGTCACCCCGCCCTCTGCTGACGGTAAAGTCAACCCCGTAATTTTGGCGGCGGCCAAGATCGCAGG
>JAZKZU010000075.1:0-3276 GCA_045612825.1 Eubacteriales bacterium | reverse complement strand
TTCTCCTGCTGCTTTACGACGAAACACTTCTTCCGCTAAATGTTCCACTTTTATATAACTTCTATACATAAGTTAACCCCCTGTTGTAGTTTCTAATTCTACAACAGGGGGTGTTTTTATTCAATGTCCGTTTTTCGGGGTTATAGTCCAGATTGGCTATACTGTTTTTTTACAAAAAATTTGATAGAAAATGCTACGGGGATATGTTATAATGGGAGTAATATAAGAAAAGCGAGGAGATAGGGATTTGATAAAAAATCTTAGCCGTATCCGCATAAAGAATTTGCTGATGCTGACGGTGGCGGGAATCGTGAACGCTATTGGCATCACTGTTTTCCTAACGCCGGTGAAACTGTACGATAGCGGGATATCGGGCACCTCCATGTTGCTCGAGCAGATCACGCCCGAAGCGCTGACCCTTTCGATTTTCCTGCTGCTGTTAAACGTGCCCTTGTTTCTGTTTGGGCTGAAAAAGCAGGGGAAACTGTTTACCTTTTATGCCATTTACACGGTGGCGATCTATTCGTTGTTTGCCTTTCTGATCACCGACGTGTTGCCCATTGACGTGAGCATTGCTTCGCCGCTGGCGGGGACGGACCTGCTGTTGTGCGCCCTGTTCGGCGGTGTGATCTCGGGTATCGGCAGCGGTCTTGCCATTCGGTACGGCGGGGCGATGGACGGCATTGAGGTTATGGCGGTGATCTTTGCCAAGCGGCTGGGGGTTACCGTGGGCACCTTTGTTATGGTGTATAACGTTTTGCTGTATATCATTTGCGGCATAATTCTGCAAAGCTGGATTTTGCCGCTGTACTCGATTGTTACCTACGCCGCCGCACTCAAGACGATAGACTTTATTGTGGAGGGTGTCGACCGTGCCAAGTGCGCCATTATCATAACCGAGATGCCCGAGGAAATCTGCAAGGCATTGGGGGAGGCTTTTGGCAGTGGTATGACCCATCTGGAGGCCAAGGGCGGCTATTCCAATCGGGATAAGGCGATGATTTATTTTGTGGTAAACCGGTATCAGGTGATCAAGATGCGGGATCTGGTCCATGAGATTGATCCGTTGGCCTACATCACCATCAGCGAGGTTGCCGATGTCTTTTCCAACAATCATAAAGGCAAGTGAAAAATCTCCTCCCACACGGGAGGAGATTTCTTTTTTTACATTCCTTGCTGAGAGCCGACGGGGCTTACGATACTGTAACCGATGTTAACCAAGTGGTCGGCCACACGTTCAAGGCCGGCAATGGTGGAGGAGTAGTAGGGGCTGACCTCCATATTGCAGTTGCCTTCGATCAGGCGGGCAAAATGGCCGGCAGAGAGCTCTTTCTTGGCATCGTCAATCTGGTTTTCCAGATTGGTAAGCTCGTCCAGATCGGCAGTATTGCGATTGTCAAAGGCATCCTTGGAAATGGCAATCATGCGCATGATCTTATTCTGGATCTTGCCGATATCCTCTTTGGCTTGGTCGGAGAAGGAGATCTTCTTGGCCGACATTTCGCCGATGATTTCATTGAAGTTCTCGGCGTGGTCGCCGATACGCTCCAAGTCGTTGAGGACGTGGAAGTAGGAGCCGATAACAAACTCGTCACTCTGCTCAACCACGGCGGCAAGTTTAATGAGGAAGCGGGTGAGTGCACTGTTGGTAAAGTTGATAACCGCTTCGTTTTGGGTAAGGGTTTCGTTCTTGGCGAGATTGCCCGTTTGCATGGTTTCGAAGGCGAGGGCGGTGTTCTGTTCAACCAGCCCGAACATATAGTCCATTTCCTTCTTGACCTGCATCATCGCTACATGCGGCATGGTCAGCAGACGGTCGTCAATATACTTAAGGGAGAAGGCCGATTCGACGGGCTTCTTGTCCTTGATGACGCGGCAGGAATATTTAACCAGTAGCGATACGAAGGGCAGGAGCACGCAGGTGGTGGTCACGTTAAAGATGACGTGGAAGGCGGATACCCGCATTTGCAGGGCCATCGGATCATCGCCGGGGAAGAGGGAAAGCAGAAGATTTATCATCGGCTGCTTAAAGATCCACACGACGGCGGTGAACAGCACGGTACCGATCATATTAAAGGTAAAGTGGATAAGGGCGACACGCTTGGCGTTGGCCTGTGCGCCGACCGAGGCCAGCAGGGCGGTCACGCAGGTACCGATGTTGGCGCCCAGCACGATAAACAGGGCCAGATCCAGCGGGAGAACGCCCGTGCCCACCATGCTGATAACCACACCGGTGGCGGCCGAAGAACTCTGGATGAGGGCGGTAAAGATTACGCCGACCAGAATCAGAAGCAGGGGGAAGTCGATGGCGGCAAAGATGTTCTGGAACATGGTTTTAACCAGCGGATTGCCGAAGGCTTCCTCAGAGCTCATGACGTTCAGACCAACGAAGATCAGGCCGAGGCCGCCGCAAAGCAGGCCGCCGATCTTGATTTTTTCCTTTTTGGAGAAGCCCATCATGACACCGGCAAAGGTGAGCAGGTACATGAGCATGTTGAAATAGTCATTTTTCAAAGCCACTAAAACGCCGGTGATGGTAGTACCGATATTGGCGCCCATGATGATGGGAGTGGCTTGCATCAAGGTCATAACACCGGCATTCACCAAACCGATGACCATAACCGAGGTGGCCGAGGAGCTTTGGATGATGGCGGTAACGCCGGCACCGATACCAACGCCCGAGAAGCGGTTGTTGCTGATGCGGCCGAGCATTCGTTTCATGCCCTCGCCTGCGCTCTTTTCCAGCGCCTCGCTCATAAAATTCATGCCGACGATGAATACGCCGACACCGGCCAGCAGCCAGATCAGACTGCCGATGAGTTGCATAATTTCCTGTGCAGATAGCATAGATTCCTCACTTTGTTCTTTCTTTTTTTCATTTATATTTTACGGAAAAATTATGGGAAGGTCAAGTCTTTTTTTCGGTAATATGTGGTATCAAAATAAATAAAATGTCCCATTCCTGCGTTAGGAATGGGACGCTTATTTTTATTTCTGCCATTCGGGGATGGCCTTGAGTTGTTCATAGAGCTGGCAATAGGAGCGATGACGGGAGGGGGCAATGGCGCCGCTGTTTACCGCTTCGAGAACGGCACATCCCTTTTCCTTGAGATGGGCGCAGTTGGTAAAGCGGCAATCCTCCAAATAGGGGACAAACTCGGGGAAGGCGGCGGCCAGATCGGGCAGGCGCAAGGTGGACTGCTCGGTCAATTCCAGCGAGGAGAAGCCGGGGGTATCGGCAAAGAAGCCGTTGCCGACGGCAAAGAGCTCAACGTG
>JAZKZU010000074.1:0-1814 GCA_045612825.1 Eubacteriales bacterium | reverse complement strand
CAACTGCCCGGCGCACTCCTTGGTAGTCATAAATGCCGTCTCCAGCACGTTGATCTTGAACATTTCTTTAATTTCTAAGGTTTCATCCAGCTGCCGAATCAGATTCTCGGTAATGCCCGCCTTGCCAACCTGTTCGGTCGCCTTCATGGTATTTGCCATCTTGCGCAACTGCGCCCGTTGTCCACTGGTAATCATTTGTTCTCCTGTATCTCTTGTAGTTTCATGCGAAGCGCCGCCAAGGCCGCCCCCCGATGACTGATTGCATTCTTTTCATCATCCGTCAGTTCCGAAAAAGTCTTCCCCTGCGACGGAATGTAGAAAACGGGGTCATAACCGAACCCGCCGTTTCCCGCCGCCTCATGGGCAATTTCACCCAAACAACGGCCCGTCACGGTAAACGACACATCCTCGGATAACACGCAGGCAATCGCACACTCAAAACTGGCACTGCGGTCAGCCGCATCCCCGATTTCCTGTTGCAGTTTTGCAATCTTCTCCGGATAGGTCGCATCCTCACCGCCATAGCGTGCCGAGTAAATACCGGGGCGCCCGCCTAACGCATTTACGCACAAGCCTGAATCATCGGCAATCGTGCCAATCCCCGTAAGGGCAAAGCCGCATTGCGCCTTGATCATAGCGTTTTCTTCAAAGGTTAAGCCGGTCTCCTCGGGATCAAAGTCAACACCTAATTCTTTAGGTATCACCGTTTCAAACCCGAGAGGGCCTAAAATCTCGTCAATCTCTCTTTTTTTGTTAGCATTATTAGTCGCAATCAGCAGTTTCATTCTAACAATCCTTTAGCATAACTCTCGGGCGAAAATAAATCAAAATCATCCGCACCTTCGCCCAGTCCTACAAACTTAATGGGAATCCCCAACTGATGCAATACACCGATTGCCATACCGCCACGAGCCGTGCCGTCCAGCTTGGTCAATACAATACCGGTCAATCCCATCGCCGTGGCAAATTCCTTGGCTTGATTGATGGCATTCTGTCCGGTCGTCGCATCAATCACCAATAAGAACTCCTTATCCGCATCGGGCAATTCCCGCTCGATCACTCGGCTCATCTTGGTCAGTTCATCCATGAGATGTTTCTTGTTATGCAGTCGGCCGGCCGTATCGCAAACAATGACATCCTTGCCACGAGCCTTGGCCGCCGCAATCGCATCAAACAAAACCGCCGCCGGATCGCCGCCCTCACGGTGCTTGACAATATCAATATCAATCCGCTTGGCCCAGATATCCAACTGCTCCGATGCCGCCGCACGGAAGGTATCTCCCGCCGCCAGCAACACCTGCTTGCCGTTGTCATGCAGGTACTTGGCCAGTTTGGCGCAAGTGGTTGTCTTGCCCGTACCGTTAACGCCAATAACCATAATCACCGACGGCTTGGTGTTAATCTGCAAGGCCGACCGCTCGTCCGACATCTGCTCGGTAATAATCCGCAACAACAGTACCCCCACCTGCTCGGCCGTAGAGATCTTTTCCAGTTTCGCCTGTTTTCTTAACTTGTCAATGATCACCTCGGTCACTTCCCCTCCCGCACCGGCCATAATCAGAGTTTCTTCCAGTTCCTCCAGAAAATCCTCATCCACCGTGCGGAAATTGGAAAGCAAGGAGTTCATGCTCTCGCCAAAGGCTTGGCGGGTCTTGCTTAGTGTACTTTGCAGTTTTTCAAAAAGTCCCATTTATATGCTCCTATTGAATCCGCAATTCAACATACACTTCACCGACATTGAACGACAGCAACATGGAAACACCTTTCACCTGCATGGTAACTCCGGACAGAACATCGGCCTCCTCCATCGTACT
>JAZKZU010000073.1:0-2965 GCA_045612825.1 Eubacteriales bacterium | reverse complement strand
CTCGGTATGACATGGGAAATAAGCTGGAAGTAGCCAAGGCGGGCGTGGAAATGGCGATGAAACACCCCGAGATCGGCGAAGAATTTACGACATATTTGAAAACACTCTTGACAAAATAATATTTTTCGGTATAATATATCTGTTATTCCTTGCTCCTACGGGAGCCAAATGTCCAAAAGGAGGTGCAATACAACATGGAAAAGACCCTGAACGCTTATGAATTGATGTATGTCATCGATGCGCTCAAGACCGAGGAGGAAACCGCCGCTCTGGTGCAGAAGTTCTCCGATCTGATCGCAAAACACGGCGAGGTCGAGTCTGTTGATGAGTGGGGCAAGCGCCGCTTGGCCTATGAGATCGACCACAAGACCGAAGGCTATTATGTTCTGGTCAACTTCAAGTCGGATGCTGATTTCCCTGCCGAGATCAATCGTGTAATGGGTATCACCGACGGAATCCTGCGTTGCATGGTTATTCGCAAGTAAGGAGGAAAAAAATGGCTAATCTCAACAAAGTGATGCTGATTGGACGTCTGGCAGCAGACCCCGAACTGCGTCGCACCCAAAGCGATTTGGCCGTGACCTCTTTCTCTGTGGCCGTTAACCGTCCCTACAGAAAGGATCAGGCCCAGCAAGCCGTTGATTTTATCGACGTTGTTGCTTGGCGCAACCAGGCCGAATTCGTGACCAAGTATTTCAAAAAAGGTTCTGCTATCTTCGTTTCCGGTTCCCTTCAGGTTCGTCCCTGGAAGGATAAAGACGGCAACAATCGCCGTTCGGTCGAAGTCGTGGCAGACGACATTCAGTTCGTAGATTCCAAGAAGGATGGCGGTTCCGCTCCTGCGCCCGTTGCTCCCTCTTTCTCTACCGGTGCTCCCTCTGATTTTGAGGAAATGACCGGTGAAGACGAACTGCCGTTCTAACGATTATTTAGGAGGATAAATTCCATGGAAAGACCGGCTAGACCCATCAAAAAGGGCAGACGCAAGGTTTGCCAGTTCTGCGTTGATAAGGTCGAATATATCGATTACAAGGATATCGCTAAGCTGCGTAAGTACATGTCCGAGCGTGCTAAGATTCTTCCCAAGCGTGCTACCGGTACCTGCGCTAAGCATCAGCGTATGCTGACCGAGGCCATCAAGCGTGCCCGTCAGGTCGCTCTCCTGCCCTATATTTCTGACTAAGATCACAAATCGAAAAACATCCAATCCGTTATGGATTGGATGTTTTTTTTGTATCTATACACCGAAATACTACCTTTTCCCTGCTCCCCTCCCTTTCAACTTGCTTGCTATATCCTATGAGTCCTTTGTTATTCTCAAAATAATCCTCTGCGCACGCATAACCATGATCCATGACCGTGTCATAACATTTAAAGAGCAAGGCGTGCTGACGGGTAAATTCTTCCTCTGCAGCCACAAAAAAAGCACCCCATAAACGGGGTGCTTTCTGTTTGTTTTTTACAGACCCATGTTCTGTTTGAGCAAAGGCAACAAGTTCTGCGTAATCAGGTGTACCATGGGCAAAAGGGGATTGCAAGTGTCATATTCACCCCTTTCATCCCGTCGGGTGAAAGGTGGTTATATTTTATTAATGTAGATCAGGAAGGACAGATTGTTGCGAGGATAGTTGATCTTCAATCCAGTCGTCATTAATTGCTCACCGGACATGGTGATCTTATCGCCTGTATCCACGACCTCTAATTCATAGGTTGCCTCCGCATCCAGGCCCTTGAGCCGATAGGATGACGACTCAGTGGTGCACAGTTCAGGGCGGAAAGCTACCAGATAGCCCTTACCCTCATCCGGCTTATAGAACTCATAGCAAGCATCATCGATTTCAATATCACTATTGAATCCCTGCTTGAGGATATAGTAATCGCCGTTAGAGAGTTCGCGGCAGGTATAATACTGGTCCATAAGTTTATTGATCACAGGATTGACAATATACGCACTGTTAACCTGCATACCGGAATGCATGGTGGTGCGGAAAGCGTAGGTGGTATCTTCTGAGTTGCCGTTGGGCCAGCCACCGGCATGAATCGGAAGCCACCAAGAAAGGTTATAACTGAGCGCACGCTTGCCGTCGGGGGTGGATTTGTCGGGCCAGACGGTATAATCCGAGTCCCACAACGGAACCGAGCGTTTCATCATTTCCAGATCCAAGCGTTTTCCGCCGGAGGAGCAGTTGTCAATGAGCAGACCGGGATTCATCTCGATCAAGCTATCGAGAAAACGGTATTCGTTGGTAATATATTTGATCTCGGTGATTCCGATGCGGTTCTCACCTTCTGATTCATCCACGATGCGCCAGCGGTCAGCAGGATCACAGTTGAAGTCCTGACGGTACCACGTCAGCTGATTTTCTTTGATGGCGCCGCCGATCCAGTCGATCATGTAATCGCAAACCTCATCCAAGGCAAGGTTGAGGAGCAAAAAGCTACTGTCGCTGAGCTGTCTGGCTCCAATAAACCATTCGGGATGATCTACGACAAGCTTGGTGCCGGGCATGGCTCGTTCCGGCTCAAACCAAAGCACGAGTCCTTTGCCGTTGGATTTCAGATATTCACTCAAACGCTGTATATTACCGTTGGGATAAACAGAGGGAATGAAATACCAGTTACCAACCTGTTTATTCCAGGTGCCGTTACCCATGGTTTCTCCTGCGAAATCACCGTACCAACCGGCATCAATCCAAAAACACTCATATTTCGCATTGGACTGCTCGAGCGATTTTGCACTCTCCAACAACGCCTCTTCACCAAGACCACAACTAGTCATCGAAGCGGTACACACCATGGCGTGCTTGATCGGTTCACCCGACGCATCGGACGGAGTGTAAGATTTCAGCACCAACTGACGCAGCGCGTTATGACCGGCATCCTGATCGCCGTTGAAGAACTGGAGCATAATCATAGGGGTACGCATCTGCTCATCGGGGTGCAGCGATATATGCGTTTCCCGCAT
>JAZKZU010000072.1:0-9033 GCA_045612825.1 Eubacteriales bacterium | reverse complement strand
TGAGCTTCAACGGTCTCATCAAACTTGGCTTTTGCAGTCTGAACGACAAGGCCGAAAGCTTCGGCGCTATCGTAGAGATTCTGCTTATCAATGAGCTTAGCGCTCTCCTGATAATTCTTACCTCTAAACATAATAATTCCTCCAAAAAGTGGTTAATTCGGGATGTCCCTCCCACATGAGAAGACAGGCTTATTCCTCGACGGTGATGCCCATGCTTCTCGCAGTACCTGCGACCATAGACATGGCGGCTTCCAGAGATCCGGCATTGAGGTCCGGCATCTTGGTTTCGGCAATGCTCTTGACCTGATCCTTGGTGAGGCTGGCGACCTTGTTCTTGTTAGGAACGCCGGAACCGGATTCAATACCGGCAGCCTTCTTGATCAGAACGGCAGCAGGCGGAGTCTTTGTAATGAAAGTAAAGGATCTGTCTGCGTAAACCGTGATGACGACAGGAATAATATATCCCATCTGATTCTTTGTTCTCTCGTTGAACTCCTTGGTGAAAGCCATGATGTTAACACCATGCTGACCCAGGGCAGGTCCAACAGGAGGAGCCGGGGTAGCCTTACCGGCTTCGATCTGCAATTTAATATATCCAACAACCTTTTGAGCCATGTGAATACACCTCCTACGGTAAATTGTGGTTCGGCGGTACGTCTCTGACGCACCTCCCACTCAAAGGCTTGGGCGCGAATGGTTACAGAGTTTCGACCTGAGACAGTTCGAGATCGACAGGGGTTTCCTTGCCGAACATCTGAACGATGAGGCGGACTCTGTTCTTTTCGGGTTCCAGCTCGGTAACAGTACCGATAAATCCGTCGAGCGGACCGTCGGTAATACGCAGGCTGTCCCCAATAGCGAAGTTGACGTCGATAGTCTTCTGATCGATGCCGAGGTTTTCTACCTCTTCATCGGTGAGCGGAATGGGCTTGGAGCCGGGGCCGACAAAGCCGGTCACGCCGCGGATGTTGCGAACGATATACCAAGTATCGTCCATCATCACCATTTTCACAAGCACATAGCCCGGAAAGACTTTACGTTCTACTTCTTTAGTTCCGTTGTCATTGATTTCGGTAACGATTTCGGTCGGAATCTTAACCGCCTGAATCAGATCCTGCAGATTACGGTTCTCCACGATCTTTTCCAGATTGGCAGCGACCTTATTCTCGTAACCGGAATAGGTATGCGCTACATACCATTTTGCTTCAGGCATTCGTGATACCTCTCTTACGCAATGATAAGTTCAAGCAGTTTGGTCAACCCCAAATCGACAACACCGAGGATTGCCGCAATTACAACCATGGAAACGATAACCTTGATCGAATTGTTCATCACGGTTTTGCCATTGGGCCAAGTGATCTTCTTCAGGTCACTCCAGAACTGTTTGAAAACGACCGAAAGCTTCTTGCGAGGCTTCTTTGTCTTGACCGGCTGTTCGTTCTTAGTAGCCATCTTCACAAATCCCCCTTACTTGCTTTCCCGATGAAGGGTGTGTTTGTGACAGAAACGGCAATACTTGTTCATTTCAAGCCTGTCGGGACTGTTCTTCTTGTTCTTGACTGTGTCATAATTACGCTGTTTGCATTCCGTGCAAGCTAATGTGATTTTAACACGCATTCTTCGGCACCTCCTATTATTTTGCCTCCCTGTGTCAGGAAAAAGCGCACAAAAAAAAAGACCCTGACAATTAGGTGATCGTAGTATATCACAACGATCACCCAAATGCAAGTCTTTTTTTAATTTTTTTTTTAGTTGTGCAATTCGAAGCGGTCGTGAATGGCACGCATGGCCTTCTCGCCGTCCTCGGCATCGATCAGTACCGAGATCTTGATTTCGCTGGTGGAGATCATGTGAATGTTGATATGAGCATCGTACAGCGCCTCAAACACTTTGGCGGCTACGCCGGGGTTAGAAGCCATGCCACTGCCGACCACAGACACCTTAACGATCTTCTCATCGGTTTCAATATTCTTAAAGCCGATATAAGCCTGATTGGCTTTGAGCACTTCGATGGCCTTGGGCAGGTTCTCCTTGGTTGTGGTAAAGGAGATGTCCTTCGACTCATCACGGCCGATAGACTGGAGAATGATATCAACATTGATCTTCTCCTTGGCCAACAGCGAGAACACCTTGAATGCGTTGCCGGGGGCATCCTCAATTTCAGTCAGAGCAATACGAGCTACGTCCTTATCTCTTGCTACTCCGGTAATTAACAGTTTTTCCACCTTAGAATCCTCCTTGATCTTGGTGCCGGGCACACGGTTCATGCTCGAGCACACTTCCATATTTACATGATATTTTTTAGCCAATTCTACGCTGCGATTATGCAGGACCTGAGCACCAAGGGTGGCCAGTTCCAACATTTCGTCATAAGTAATCTCATCCAATTTCTTGGCGTTGGGAACCAGACGGGGGTCAGCATCATAGACGCCGTCCACATCGGTAAATATCTGACACAGATCGGCATGAAGAGCGGCGGCCAATGCTACTGCCGTGGTATCCGAACCGCCACGGCCGAGGGTGGTAATATCCTCATAGCGGTTAATGCCCTGGAAGCCGGCTACGATAATAATATTATTCTTATCCAGCTCCATTTCCAGTCGTTCGGTGTCGACACGCTTAATTTTGGCGTTGCCGTAATGGGTGGTAGACTCGATGCCAACCTGCCAGCCGGTCAGAGACACGACGGGGCAACCGATCTTTTCGATGGCCATGGCAAGCAGGGACATACTGATCTGTTCGCCGCTGCTGAGCAAGACGTCCATTTCTCTTTTGGACGGGTTCTCATTGATCTGCGCGGCCATTTCAATCAGATCGTCGGTGGTATCGCCTTGTGCCGAAACGACGACGATGACCTTATTACCGGCCTTATAAGTATCGGTAACAATCTCGGCGACATTTCTGACTCGTTCGGGGTTGGCTACCGAGGAACCGCCGAACTTTTGTACGATCAAACTCATGTTTTTATCTCCTTATTTCTTATATTACAACATACGTACGGCCGACTCGACCGTTTTGCCCGAGAAGGCGGCGGCAAATTCGGCCTCATTCATCGGCTCGGTCACCCGATGTTCCGCCTCGCCTGCCACACGAACCAGACGGCAGAAGCGCTCCTCTTCCCAGTTGCGAACGATATTTTCCTTGCAGTCGGCCCATTTCATCATATTCTCACCACCACGGTGTTTGACACAATCGATGATATCGGCTACGACGGCACTGGCGGTGGGCAACTTTCCGGCGCCTCGGCCGACAAATGCCACCTCATCCACCGCATTACCTTTGACGACGATGCCATTAAAGACATCCTCAACGCCGGCCAGCAGATGGGTACGGGATATAGCAAAGGGGGCGACCATAGCAAAGACGGTGCCGTCCTCATACTTGCGGGTAATGCCAAGCAATTTGATCACACGGTCTTCCTTGGCGGCCATTTCCACATCGGCGGCCGTCAGTTTACTGATACCCTCGGCATGGACATGCTCCGGATAGACATGGCGACCGAAGGCCAGCGAGGACAAAATGCAAATCTTACGACAGGCATCGATTCCCTCAACATCGGCGGTGGGATCGGCCTCGGCATAGCCGAGCTCCTGTGCCGAGCGCAACGCCACATCGAAGGGCTGCTGTTCGTGGAACATGCGGGTCAAAATATAATTGGTGGTACCGTTAAGGATACCGGTTACCCGCTCAATCTCATTGGCGGCCATGCACTGAGCCATGGGGCGAATGATGGGGATGCCGCCGCCGACGCTGGCTTCAAACAGAAACAGGACGCCATGCTCCTTGGCCGTTTGCAACAACTCGGCACCCTTGGCGGCCACCAGTTCCTTATTGGAAGTAACCACACTTTTGCCGGCTTTGAGGCAACGGGAGACGAAATCGTAAGCGGGCTTAAGACCGCCGATGACCTCGGCTACGATCTCAACTTCGGGATCGTCCAGAATCACTTGAATATCTTTGGTGAACCGATCGGCATAAGGCAGATCGGGGAAATCACGAATATCCAGAATATATTTTACTTCTACCGCTTCACCGGCACGATCGGCAATGCCGTCCTGATTCATCATCAGCACCTGCGCCGTGCCGCTACCGACCACACCATGGCCGAGAATTGCTACTTTTGCCACTGTATTATTCTCCTGTAATAAAATCTACGTTAATTACACCCTCCACCGCACGAAGCCGATTGAGAAATTCATCCAATGTTATTTCCAATTCGGCAATCTGGGCGGTGATGGAAATGGATGCCGTACCCGATACGGGGATATTCTGATTCATCGTCAGAATATTCGCCCCTGCCCCGCCGAAGACACTCAAAAAAGAACTGAGCACGCCCGCCTTATCGGCAAGCAAGGCAAAGAGGGTCACGGTACGGTCAATCCCCTTATCGTAAAAGGGATGCACCTTGTCTTTATATTTATAGAAGACACCGCGGGAAATCCCCACCGCTTTGGCCGCTTCGGTTGCCGTTCGTACCTCGCCCTTTTTCAGCATACGCTTGGCCTCTACGGTTTTAATGGCTACATCGGGAATCAGATCGCTGGCTACTATATAATATTTCGTTTTCCCCACAAGAGTCCACCTCCCGTAAACAGTTGTAAACAACATATGCACAGATTGTAGCATAATCTATCAACAAATGCAAGAGAAAATTTCAAAAAAAATCGGAATCTCGACAGATTCCGATTTCTTTATTAAAACAGGGTGATTTTATGGGTGAATGTACGGTCGGCGCCGGTGTTGATACGGACAATATCCTCTTTCAGAGGCAGGTCGCCGACGAAGGTGGTGGCATCGGAAATTCCCATCCACGGCTCGATAGCCAAGAAGGGAGCATTTTTCGGTTGCCACAGGCCGACGTTGGTAAATCCGTCGAACTCGACCTCGACACCGTGACCGCTGACATCACTTTTAAGGGTTACTTTATTGGAGCGCACCTTTTTCAGTACGGCCACACTCTTTTCGAAATAGGAGTGGCGCAAAGACAACGCCTGCCCGAAATCGATAAACGGCTCGGACTGACGGCTGACCAGACCATCCTCCAGATAGTAGCGATCCAGCTTCTCGTTAGCGCCGAAGGCAATACGGTAATCCTCAAAACGCTCGCCATCCACCAACGGGCAACGGTAGGCTTCATGTGAACCGATGGAGAAGAACATCAGGCTGGAACCCGTGTTTTTTACCTGATAGGTCACATTCAACGCATTCCCGCTGATCTGATAGCGGATCACCAGTTCAAAATCAAAGGGGTATACCACTTTGGTTTCCGGATTGCTTTTTAATATATAGGTAGCCGAGGCGGCATTGGCACAGACCAGATCAAAGACCTTGTCACGGGCAAAGCCGTGCTGGCCCATTTTATAGGTTCTTCCCGCATAGGTGTACTGATCCTCATGGCAACGGCCGACAAAGGGGAACAGAACGGGGGCACGCTTGGCCCAAAATGCAGGGTCGCCCTGCCACAGATACTCGATACCCTGACGGGTCAGGCTCTGCAGTTCAGCGCCTTTATCGGAGATAACGGCGGTAACACGGCCATTGGAAATCGTTGTTAATCCCATATCGCACCTCACATATTTTTGCCGGGGAAGAACAACGGCAATTCGTTCAGGAAGATGATATCGTCACGCTTAGCGGCATCACCCTCTGCCAAAATCGCGGCACGAGCCACAACGGTACCGCCCGCCTGCTCGACCAACTGTTCGAGCGCTGAGAGCGACTCACCGGTGCTGATCACGTCATCGACAATGACGACACGCTTGCCCTGCATGGCACGAATGTCCTTGGCATCGATATACAGCGTTTGTCTTTTCGCTGTCGTGATCGACTGAACTTCAACAGCCATCGGCTCTTTCATATAAAGCTTAGCACCTTTGCGGGCGATGAGATAGTCACTCTCCCCTGCCTGGCGTGCCATTTCATACAAGAGAGGGATACCTTTACTCTCGGCCGTGATCATAATATCATGCTCGGGCAGACGGGCGTTGAGTTCCTTAGCGGCGGCCACGGTCAGTTCCACGTCACCGAAAATCACAAACGCACCGATATACAACTCGTCATTGACACGGCACAAGGGCAATTCCCGCTCGCAACCGGCAATGGTCATTTTATAGGCATCCATAGTCTTTCTCCTTTATACCAAATTCACGGGCAGCTTCTCGCCGCCCAGTATATGGAAATGCAGATGGGGCACTGTCTGTCCGGCATCCGAACCGGCATTGGTAATCACACGGAAACCGCCATCCAGTTTCTCCTGCTTGGCAATCTCGGCAATCGCCATAAAGCAATCGGCTGCGAGAGAGGCGTTCTCTTTTGTTACCTCGGCCACACTTTGCATGGCATGAGCTTTGGGAATTACCACGATATGGGTAGCGGCCACGGGAGCAATATCACGAAAGGCCAGTACCGTTTCGGTTTCGTATACTTTATTGCAAGGAATCTCCCCTGCTACGATTTTACAAAAGATGCAGTCACTCATTTGAGCATCCCTCCCACGATGGTCGGCAATTCCTTAAGGGCTTCGGGTACCTTATCGGCATCCTTACCGCCGGCCAGCGCCACATCGGGACGGCCACCGCCTTTACCGCCGCAAAGTTCAGCAACTTTACGCACAACGTTACCTGCGAGTGCACCGCTGACATTGGCCTGCTTGCCGCAAGCGCAGACGAAGTTGAGTTTATCCGCACCGACAACGGCAAGAACGGCCACCATATCGGCATACTTATCCTTGATCATTTCGCCCATGGTACGCACCGAATCCACCGACAGATCGGTAAAGGCGGCGCTTGCCACACGGACATTCCCGACCGTAACGGCCGAGTTGATAATGGCATCCAGCTTAGAAGAAGCCAGTTTGGCATTGAGAGCCTCAACATCACGCTGGGC
Organism: Eubacteriales bacterium; assembly: GCA_045612825.1. Classification (GTDB taxonomy): domain Bacteria; phylum Bacillota; class Clostridia; order Oscillospirales; family UMGS1783; genus CAKSHC01. The sequence goes on along the minus strand of JAZKZU010000072.1, from coordinate 2,148 downwards.
CTGTTTGATCTCGGCGGTGAGAGCCTGCGCACGCACCTCGACATCGTTGACCGAGCTCTTGATGGTTTCGGCAATGTTGCGAATGGTCTGATCCTTTTGATCGAGCATGGCGATCACGTTATAACCGGTCACGCACTCGATACGGCGCACACCCGCCGCCACCGACGATTCGAAAGCGATGCGGAACAGACCCGCCATGCCGGTATTGTCCAAATGAGTACCGCCGCACAGTTCCTTAGAGAAGTCGCCCATCGAAACGACACGCACGGTATCGCCGTATTTCTCACCAAACAGAGCCATAGCGCCCGACTTACGGGCATCGTCAATGCTCATCAGTTCCACAGAAACGGGGATGGCATTCATCATCGCACCGTTGACCAGCGCTTCGACCTTGGCCAGTTCCTCGGCGGTCATGGCCGAGAAGTGGGTAAAGTCCAGACGGCCACGCAACTCGTCCACATAAGAACCTGCCTGCTCAACGTGAGTACCCAGTACCTGACGCAGGGCGGCATGCAACAGGTGCAGCGCCGAGTGGTTACGAGCAATGGCACGGCGGCGCTCGGCATCAATGGCCAGCTCCACCTTATTGTCTACGGCAAAAGCGCCCTCGGTAACCGTACCGATGTGCATATAGATGCCGTCATGATTTTTCTTGGTATCTTCCACGGTAAAGATGTTCTCGCCCATGCGAATGGTGCCGGTATCGCCGACCTGACCGCCGCTTTCGGCATAGAAAGGCGTGCAACAAGTTACCAGCATACCCTTTTGTCCGGCCAGAATCTCACCGCTGATCTCGCCCTCGGCAACGATGGCCTGAATCATGGCTTGGCCGATGGTTTCTTCGTAGCCGACAAACTTGGTGGCGGGGACATTGTCAAAGACCAGTTCGTTGCTCTTCCATGCATCGTTATCCGACTTGCCACGGGCATTTCTGGCCTGTTCTTTCTGCTGCTTCATGCAGATGTTGAATCCCTCTTCGTCCACATCAAAGCCCTGTTCTTCCAAAATGTCACGGGTCAGATCAAGGGGGAAGCCGTAGGTATCGTACAGTTTGAAGGCGTTTTCGCCCGAGAGCACCTTAGCCCCCGTTGTTTTAAGGGCTTCGATCTCGTTACCGAGCAGATTTAAGCCGGTATCGATGGTGCGGGCAAAGTTTTCTTCTTCATTCAGAATAACCTTTTTAATATAATCCTGCTTTTCGCCCAGTTCGGGATAAGCGGAAATATTCTCCTGAATCACGGTATCGCAAACGGTATGCAGGAAGGTACCGTTGATGCCGAGCAGACGGCCGTGACGGGCGGCACGGCGGAGCAGACGGCGCAGAACGTAACCGCGGCCTTCGTTAGAGGGCAGAACGCCGTCGCCGATCATAAAGGTGGTAGAACGGATATGGTCGGTAATGACACGCAGGCTCACGTCGGTCTTATAGCTCTGACCATAGGCAGCGCCGGTGATGGCGGTGACATGGTTGGTGATGTTCATAACGGTGTCCACATCGAACAGGGAGTAAACATCCTGGCAGACAACAGCCAGACGCTCCAGACCCATGCCGGTGTCGATATTCTTCTGGACCAGCTCGGTATAGTTGCCCTGGCCGTCGTTATCAAACTGGGAGAACACGTTGTTCCAAACTTCCATGAAGCGGTCGCACTCGCAGCCGACGGTACAGCCGGGCTCGCCGCAGCCATACTTTTCACCGCGGTCATAGTAGACCTCGGAGCAAGGGCCGCAGGGACCGGAGCCATGCTCCCAGAAGTTGTCCTTCTTGCCGAAACGGAAGATGTGGTCAGCGGGAACGCCGATCTCCTCGTTCCAAATGCGGAAAGCCTCGTCGTCGGCGGGAGTGGTCTCGTTGCCCTCAAAGACAGAGGGATACAGGCGGTTGGGATCCAGACCCACCCACTCGGGGGAAGTCAGGAACTCCCAGGACCAGTGAATAGCTTCCTTCTTGAAGTAATCGCCGAAGGGGGAGTTGCCCAGGATTTCAAACTACGTGCCGTGGGGGGCGGTTTTGCCGATGTTCTCGTTGTCCCCGGTACGAATGCACTTCTGCCAAGTGCCCACGCGGCGGCGGGGGGGCTCCTGCCCACCGGTGAAGTAGGGCTTCATGGGAGCCATACCGGAGTTGATCAACAGCAGGGAAGCGTC
>JAZKZU010000071.1:0-8790 GCA_045612825.1 Eubacteriales bacterium | reverse complement strand
GGCGGTGTAGAGGAAGGTGCCGCCACGGTGGATAATATCGGAAACCGAACGGGAGTTCATGTCGATGTAATTGTCCTCAATCAGTCCTTTATAGCCGCGGACAAAGCCGACGACGCTAAAGCCGTGGGCAATACCGGCACGCACAACGGCACGGATGGCCGCATTCATACCGGGGGCATCGCCACCGCTGGTGAGAACACCAATGGTAGAAGGTTTGTTGCTGTTCATTTGTGGATCTCCTTTTTGCTTGCTTTTCTTCTTATATAATATAGTATATTATTTGATAACGACATTTGACCCGCCCAGCCGCTCTCGCAGCGCATCGATCAATTCCTGCGAAATGCAGACGGGGTTGGCATAACGGTAGTATTTCTGTGCGCCGAGGAAATAGAAGATGACCTCGCCCTGTCCGGGGGATGCCAATAACATATCCTTAACCTCTCGCTCGAGCTGTGTGTCCGACTCATTGAGCCGAATAAACATCTTATTGGTCACGCTGTTTTCTACATGAATATGCTCGATGGTGTCGCAGATAATCTTGGGCTCTTCCTCGTCCCGCATACTCACACGCCCCCGCACCATAACCGGCGCATCGGGCACGAGCATCGACTGGAACTTCTCACGCACCGTCGGGAAGACGATCACTTCCGCCGAACCGGTCAAGTCTTCCAAGGTCACAAACGCCATGGTCGCCTCGGTCTTGGTCAGCTTGTTCATCAGACGGGAAATGATACCCGCCACCGTGATCTTCTGCCCGTCCCGCACCTGATAGGACCCATCCTCGTCGGCTTGGAAGGCGCTCAGCTTGGGCAACCCCAGCTTCTGCACCGCCTCCCGATACTCGCTCATCGGATGCCCCGTCAGGTACATACCGGCACTCTCTTTTTCTAATTGAAGCAAGGTCTTTTGATCAAACTCCTCGCTCATCTGATACATCTCGGTCTCGGCTTCCTCAAAATCATCCCCGAACAGACTCAGCTGCCCGACAATGTTGGCCTTGCGCTCGCCCGCAATCGAGTTCATCATGCTTTCGTAACTCTTCAGCAGGGTCTGGCGGTTGATCCCCAGCGAATCAAAAGCGCCGCACTTGATCAGCGACTCCACCACTCGCTTGTTCACATCCCCGTCAGCCATACGCTTGAGGAAATCGTACATGGACTTGAACGGCCCGTGCGCCTCACGCTCGGCCACTACGCTGTCAATACACGCCTTGCCAATGCCCTTGATGGCCACCAAGCCGTACCGTACCTCCTGACCGTTGGAGGTAAAGCCCGCAAAGGATTGGTTGATATCAGGCGGCAAGACCTTAAGCCCTAAGGACAAACATTCTTCACGGAACAGCGCCACCTTGTCGGTACTGTCGATAACGCTGGTCATCAAAGCGGCCATGTATTGGCCGGGATAATGCCGCTTGAGATAGGCCGTCTTGTAGGTAACGTCGGCATAGCAGGCGGCGTGGGATTTATTAAAGGCATACTTGGCAAATTCCGCCATATCAGCGTAGATCTTGTTGGCCACGTCCTCCGGAATCCCGTTGGCCAAACAACCCGGCACAACCACATTCCCATCCTTATCCTTTAAGCCGTGGACAAAGACCTGCCGCTCCTCCTCCATCTTATCGGCCTTTTTCTTGGCCATGAAACGGCGTACCAAGTCGGCACGGCCGTAGGAGTAACCGGCCAGCAATCGTACCATCTGCATAACCTGCTCCTGATACACCATGCACCCGTAAGTAACATCCAGAATCCCCTTGAGTAACGGATGGTCATACTCCACCGTTTCGGGATGCCGCTTGCCTTCAATGTATCGGGGAATGGAATCCATCGGCCCCGGCCGATACAGGGAAATAACGGCGATAACGTCTTCAATATTCTGCGGCTGCAACTCGGCCAGCACACGCCGCATACCCGGACTTTCCAACTGGAATACGCCGGCCGTTTCGCCCTTGGAAAGCATATCATAGGTCGGCTGATCGTCGTACCGCATCATGATGGCCGGATCAAACTCAGGCTCGGTACGGTGAATATCATCAATGGCGTCTTGGATTACCGTCAGGTTCCGAAGCCCCAAGAAGTCCATCTTCAACAACCCCAAGTGCTCTACCGTATCCTTCGGGTACTGGGTCACCACCGACGAATCGCTCACGTGCAAGGGCACGTAATCGGAAACCGGCTTGTTGGTGATTACCACGCCCGCGGCGTGCATACCCGTCTGTCGGGGCGAACCCTCCAACATGATGGCCGTATCGACCAGCTTGCGCACACGTGGATCTTCGTCATAAAGCTTCTTGAGATCGGGGTTGACGTCCAACGCCTTGGGAATGGTCATCTTCAGATCATCATTGGGAATGAGCTTGGCCACCGCATCGCACTCGCCGTAGGTATAGCCCAGCGCCCGTCCCACGTCGCGCACAGCGCTTCGTGCCTTCATCAAACCAAAGGTCACAATCTGGCAAACGTGATCCGCTCCGTACTTATCAATTACGTAATCAATAACCTCGCCCCGTCGATCGGTGCAAAAGTCAATATCAATATCGGGCATGGATACACGCTCGGGATTGAGAAAACGCTCAAAGAACAGGGAGAACCGAACCGGGTCAATATCGGTAATGCCCAGCGTGTAGGCAACAATCGCACCCGCCGCCGAACCGCGCCCCGGCCCAACGGGAATCCCCTGCGACTTGGCATGATTGATAAAATCCCATACAATCAGGAAGTAGTCCACAAACCCCATCTGATTGATGGTGTCCAGCTCAAATTTCAGTTGCTTGCGCAGATCATCGGTCACCGGATTATACCGCCGCTCCAAGCCCTGCTCGCACAGCATGGTCAGATACTCAAAGTGATCCATGTTATAGGGCGTCTGGAAATTGGGCAGGTGACGGGAATTGAAATCGAACTCCACGTTACAGCGCGCCGCAATCTCATCGGTAATCGAAATGGCCTCGGGCAATTCCGAGAAAAGACGGGACATCTCCTCGGTCGACTTAACGTAAAACTCGTCGGTCCCGAAATCCATGCCGCTGCCCTCATCCACCGTATGGTTGGTCTGAATACAGAGCAATACCTTCTGGGCATAAGCATTTTCACGGGTCAGATAATGGGCGTCGTTGGTGGCTACCAGCGGCACGTCCAGATCACGGGAGAGCCGAATCAGACCGGCATTGACCGTCTGCTGCTCCTGCAAACCGTGATCCTGAATCTCCAAATAGAAATTCTCTTTGCCGAATATATCTATGTAATTGAGGGCAATCTTCTTGGCTTCGTCATAGTTGCCGTGCAACAACTCACGGGGAATCTCGCCCGATAAACAGGCCGATAAACAGATCAACCCCTCATGATACTCCCGCAGCAACTCCTCATCCACACGGGGCTTGATATAGAAACCCTCGGTAAAGGAACGGGATACCATCTTGCACAGGTTATGATAACCGATATTGTCCTTGCAGAGCAATACCAGGTGTGAGTAACTGTAATTTGGACCACGGTGCTTGTCCGACCGATGCCCCGGCGCTTTATACACCTCGCACCCGATGATCGGGCGGATGCCCTCGGCGTGGCAGGCCTCGTAAAAATCCACGCACCCGTACATAACGCCATGGTCGGTAATGGCACAGGAGGTCTGCCCCATGGCCTTGACCTGCTTGACCAAGTCCTTGATCTTGCAGGCGCCGTCAAGGAGGCTGTATTCGGTATGGATATGTAGGTGAGTAAATCCGGGCATATACACCCTCCTTTACTTAAGATAGTCTTTGAGCTTTTTGAGCCGCCGTGCCACCGCACTCTTGGATACCGGCGGGTCGCACAGGTTTCCAATCTCGGTCAGCGACAGCTCGGGATGCTCCAGCCGTAACTGTGCGCAGTCCCGCACCTCGGCCGGCAAACGGGAAAATAACCCGATGGAAATTAATGCCTTAATGTCGGCCAACTGGGCGTGCGCCGCTTCCACCTGCTTGTCGGCATTGGCCGCATCGCAGTTGCCCTGCCGATTGATGGAGGAACGCACATCCTTTTCAATTTTGGTATTCATCAGCGCAAAGGCACAGGAGGTCGCTCCCATAAGAGAAAGCAAATCTTCCATGCTCTCGCTGTCCCGATAATAGCAAATAAAACGGTCACCCCGATCAGCCATCGCCGCCGGATACCCAATCTCGGCCAGAAACAAACTTAAGTTGTAGGCCGCTTGCGCATCTCGCACAATAAACTCCATCTGGTAGCTTTTTTGCGGATCGGTGATGCGCCCCGCACCCAGAAACGCCCCTCGCAAAAAGGCGGTGCGGCAACATTCTTTATGTAAAAACCGCCGCTCGGGCTTTCCCAATGGCCCTAAGCCGTATGCGGCATAGATGGGCTCGGGGTTTTGTATATCTAGGTTATAAAAATATCCCTTGGTCGTCTTGGTAATCTTTACGGCAGGGGTAATGGCAAACCGTTCCTTAACCGCCTGCTCAATAAAGGTGTATAAGGCCGTACTCTCGGTGCGCAGCGTCAGTTTATCGGCACTTTGTTTCGTGCCCAGCCACAGGGCGGCGCACAGCTTGGCATCCCGACAGCAGGCCGGTTCCGATACCGCCGCAATCTCGGTCTTGGCGTCTTGGCAAAAACTCATGAGGAAATCCCCAGTTCCCGATGAAAGACCTCAATGTTCTTGCCGCCCAGCCGCAAATCGGCCGCCAGCCGTTCGGATATGGCCACCGAGCGGTGTTGCCCGCCCGTGCATCCAATACCCACGCAAAGAGAGGCCCGCCCCTCTTTGTTGAGAAGGGGAAGCATGGTCAGAATCAACTGCTCGATGCGTTCGCACAAATCCTCCGCCTGCGGAAAGGAAAAGACGTACTCGGCCACCGCGTTCTCCAGCCCCGTCCGATTCTTGAAATCCTTGATATAAAAAGGATTGGGTAACCCCCTCATATCAAAAACCATATCGCACTCGGGCGGCAGCCCGTTCTTGTACCCGAAGGAGAGGATGCGAACCGAGGTATCGTGGGTTTTGCCCAACAGATAGGAGCTGAGCATACTCCATAACTGGCCGATGGTGGTGGTCGAGGTATCTATAATATAGTCGCTGACCTCCAGCATGGGCAAAAGCATCTTTCTTTCATTCTCGATGATCTGCTCAATCGTACCGTCCATCCGTCCCGAAAGAGGATGGGGGCGGCGGGACTCTTTGTAACGCCGTATAATCACCGATGTGGCCGCATCAAAGAATACGACACGGCAGTTGACCCGTTCATCCCGCTTCAGGGTGCGGATCATGGTTAATAAACTGGCAAAATTGCCAGACGAGCGCACGTCTGCACCGATGGCCACACGAGCCATCTTCTCATCGCTTTTCAAGCACAAATCCACAAAGACGGGGATCAGTTCGGGCGGCATATTATCCACACAGTAAAAATCAATATCCTCGATCAGATTCAGTGCTTTCGATTTTCCCGCACCGGACAGGCCGGTGACAACAACCAGTTCCATACGCTTATCCTATAAACTTAATTTCCGGCTCTAAGGTAACGCCGAATTTCTCTTGTACTTCTTCTTTGATGATGGCAACCAATTCCAGCACGTCGGTCGCCTTCGCCCCGCCGACGTTCACAACAAATCCGGCATGCTTGGTGCTCACCTGCGCTCCGCCTACCTGTCGGCCCTTGAGCCCGCAGTCCTCAATCAGCTTGCCGGCAAAATAGCCCTCCGGCCGCTTAAAGGTACTGCCGGCGCTGGGCAGTTCTAAGGGTTGCTTATCTCTGCGCGCCTTCGTGTACTGCTTCATCAGATCGGCAATGGCCGCTTCATCCCCCGCCTCCAGTTGCAGGCGGGTCTTTATAATGATGTTGCGGGTGTCCTTAAAACAGGAGGTGCGATACCCAAACTGGTGAGCATCTCCCTCCACCTTGCACAGGTTTCCTTCCTCGTCCACGTACTCGGTGGCTGTGATCACGTTGTTCATCTGGCGGTTGTATGCGCCGGCATTCATGTAAACAGCCCCGCCGATACTGCCGGGGATGCCAAAGGCAAATTCCATGCCGGTCAGCCCGTAGTTCTTGGCAATGGTTGCCACACGGGAAAGGGGAGCACCCGTCCAGGCTTCGATGCTTCCGTCGTTACCCACCGTGATACGGTGCATCCGATCGGTCATGATAACCAGCCCCCGAATCCCCGCATCCGACACCAAAATATTCGATCCGTTGCCCAAGGCGGTGTAGGGAATATCGTGGGTGCGGCAAATGCGCACCAGATCACAGATCTCCCGCCGACGGGTGGGGTAGACCATCAGATCGGCAGGCCCGCCGATCTGGAAGGTAGTGTGGCGGTTCATCGGTTCGTTAACTAAGTAGAACAGATCGTTATATACCAAATAATCCAGAATAGGTTTGAGGTTTGTCATGGCTTTCTCCGATTAGATCTCCAGATTTCCCATAATGCGTTCGTTCAGTTCCTTGGCGGCGTTGTAGCCCAGCCCCTTTTGTTGCTGGTTCATGGCGGCCACTTCCACAACCACGGCCAGATTTCGGCCGGGCCGTACCGGCACCGTCAGCATCGGGATGTTCAGCCCCAGAATCTCGGTGGTGTAGTTTTCCAGCCCCATGCGGTCATAGTGCTTATTCTCTACCCACTGTTCCAGTTCAATCACCAGATCAATCTTGCTGACCTCTTTGACGGCCGAAATGCCGAACAGATTGTGTACGTCGACGACACCGATGCCTCGCAGTTCAATGAAGTGACGAATGACAGGGGGAGCACTGCCAAGCAGGGTGATGTTGGACACCCGTTTGATTTCCACCGCATCGTCAGCAACCAGAGAGTGGCCTCGTTTGATCAGCTCAATGGCCGTCTCGCTCTTACCGATTCCCGAATCTCCGCGGAGCAAAACGCCAACGCCGTATACTTCCACCAATACGCCGTGAATGGTAATGCGGGGGCATAACTGCTTATTGAGATAGGCGTTGAGAGAGGAGATAATAAAACTGGTCGATTCCTCACTGATGGCCAACGGTACCCCAAACTCTTCGGCAAACTCCCGCATTTCGGGGAAGGGACGGTTGCCTCGGGCGATGATCACCAGCGGTACGTTCTGGGCAAAGACACGGTGAATGGCTTCCCGCCGTGTCTGTGCAGACAGAGTCTCCAGATAGGCCATCTCCACTTTGCCGAACAGTTGAATACGCAGATTGTCAAAATGTTCGGAAAATCCGGTCAGCATCAGGGCAGGACGGTTGATGTCGGTGCTGGAGATGGGCTTCTCAAAACCGCCTTTGGGCATGTATGCAATTTCCAAATCCAGTTCCCGAAAGATGTCCTTGACCGGCAGGGTGTATTTAGTGTTCACGGTGACACGACCCCCTTATATATACTATGGTTATCATATTATACTATATTAAGCCGAGAGATACAATTCTTTTTTTGCAGAATTTGAAAAAAAGTGTTGCTTTTTTTTCACAGGTGTGCTATTATAATTTGGCTATTAAAGAGACCGAGGAGGTGTGTCAAATGGCAAAGTGTGAAGTTTGCGGTAAAGCGATCGTGTTCGGAAACAATGTTTCCCACTCTCACAGACGCAGCAACAGAGCGTACAAGCCCAACGTTCAGCGTGTTAAGGCTGTCGTGGACGGTAAGACTACCCATATCTATGCCTGCACCAGATGCCTGCGCGCCGGTAAGGTAACCCGCGCCATCTGATTTTGGAACTGATATGAAATAGCGAGGGAAATTCCCTCGCTTTTTGCTCTTGTTATGAAAAATGAAAACGCTATAGAAAAAGAGCGGATTTCCTCGGAAATCCGCTCTTCTTATTATAGTCTTATTTTACCGATTCCCAATCCTTAAGGAAGCGGGCAATACCAATATCGGTGAGGGGATGTTTTACCATCTGCTCGATAACCTTGTAAGGCACGGTAGCGATGTCAGCACCAACTTTGGCGCACTCGGTTACATGTACGCTGGTGCGGATGGAGGCGGCAATAATTTCCGACTCAATGCCGTAGATGGCAAAGATATCGGCAATGTCGGCTACCAGTTGTACGCCATCCCAGTCAATATCGTCTACACGGCCGACGAAGGGAGAAACGTAGGTAGCGCCGGCCTTGGCGGCAAGCAGAGCCTGAGCGGCCGAGAAGATAAGAGTCACGTTGGTCTTGATTCCCTTATCGGTGAGCATCTTGCAGGCCTTCAAGCCCTCGGTGCACATCGGCAGTTTGATAACAATGTTGGGGTTGTCGATCTTCTTGAGCAATTCCTCAGCCTCGGCAACCATAGCGTTGGCTTCCAGAGAAATAACCTCGGCAGAAATCGGGCCGTCCACAATGGTGGCGATCTCCTTAACTACCTCAATAAAATCTCTGCCTTCCTTGGCGATCAGAGAGGGGTTGGTGGTAACGCCGCAGATGACGCCCAGTTCGTTGGCCTTGCAGATTTCATCCACATTTGCCGTGTCGATAAAGAATTTCATGACAGTTCTCCTTTTTTATGTATATTGGTGACTTGATTATATCATATTTCACCTGAAAATCAAGCCATTTTGATGCGATTTATGGTCAAAATTCGTGTATATTCGGTCAGTTTTCGGCCGATTTTCGTAAGGAATCGTCCGTTTCTACGACACAATAGGCATAATTATGCTGCTCAGTGTCTTGATAAATCAGACTGCCGAACGCCTTTTTCAGCATCCCCGCAAAGGGACGAAGCAGCCATACGCCAAAGCCGCACAGATAACTCATATAGAGTTTTTTTCCCATCGCCTCGGCCAGGACAGAGGCCATACGGCAGGTGGCCAGATATTCCTTGTTTTGCGGGAAATACA
>JAZKZU010000070.1:0-10828 GCA_045612825.1 Eubacteriales bacterium | reverse complement strand
GGCATCCTTGATCTCTGCGACCTTGCCGTCAACGACAACGACCACTTTGTTGTCATCCGTCCTGTAGTCTCCATCCTCTGCCGGAGTCCTGTTGCCCTCGGCATCCTCAACATAGACCGAATCCCCGGCCTTGAGATCCTCATCGCCATCCCAGGAGAGGATTCCCCTGTCGGTGGTGACATTGCCAAACCCCTGCAGCATCCTGGCAAGGGTTTCCTTGAGTCTTGAAAGTTTGCTCATATCCTTTTGATGTTTGAAAAGTTTTCTGAATGCTCCGTCCAAGAGGTCAACTATCTCCTGGATCTCATCCCTGTCATGCTCCGGCACAAGGTCAAAGACTCCCTCCAGGGAAAATCCCCTGTATGTCCCGGCCTTGATCTCCTCCCAAACCTCATCGTTGACAACATGGAATTCACCGAAAAGAGATCCGTCTGCCACATCATCGAAACCCTCGACCTGCACTCCGTTGCCCTTGATGAAATACTGCACCATCTGCACACCATCCACATCGCTGCCGTCCTGGTGCATGAGGTTGATGGCGTTCTGCCTACCCTCCAGGAGGTATTTCTCTGCCATCTCCCGGATGGTGTCGGCCTTATAAATGACATAATACTCGCCAAGGGTCTTGTCCATCCTGTAGATGGGGAAATCTGCCCTCATGATGCAACCTCTGACCAGGCGTTTCTCCTCATCCTGGATCGCATACATCATGCGCCTCTTTTGGGCATCGAATGCCTGGAAATTGGACATGACCGCAGGGTCATCGACCAGGGAGATCTTGAACATCCCGGTTTCCTCATCGGAGATGACTGCATCATACACCGGGATTCCTCCTATCGTGACAATCATATGAATTTTTCCTGTAGATATAAGAAACCCGATTTCTGTAAACAAGAAAAAACGACCCCTGTCTCACGACAGGGATCGCCCGAATAATAACACCATGAAAAAACACCGAAAATGTGTCAGAAAGATGACTCCGACACCTGGGTTTTTATCTGTTTCTGCGATGCCTCAATGTCGGATGCCAGGATATAAACCCTTTGACTTGAGGCCATCTGATTGAGCCTGTCCTCCTCGGATGCGGAGGTCATTGTCCGCACATTCGCCACCTCGGTGGGGATGTCCGGTGCGGATGTGATAGCGGATACGGAAACAGGAGTCGAGGTCTCCGCACCTCCCGACTGCCCGGTCTTGACCGCTTTCATGGAGGCGATCTGTGCGATGCCGGAGGCGGTGACCGCAGCAGCCGCAGCCGCACCGACTATCTGACCCAGGGGAGGAGGGATTGTCTCCGATGCCTGCATGAATGCGCCAACCGCCCCGGAGATGGTGTCAATGGTAGCGGCAGCGATACGCAACGCCTTGATCTTGTTGGCGTTCTTCCCTGCGTTGGCCTCATCCTCCTCATACATGTCCGCAATCGCCCCCAGGATGGAGGATGTGGCATTCGCCAATCCCTTGAGCAATTCTTTTTGCGCCTTGGTCTTTTCCTCGGCATCCTTGAGATCCTTTTTCCGCAATCTCTGCTTTTCACGCAGCGCATCGGTCTCGATCTCCAATTCCAGGTTTGCCCTCTCCCGGTCATATGCCAGGTATGACTCCAGGTCATTCCTGGAAAGCGCATCCTCCATGAACTTGTCCAGGAGGTCGAGTTTCTTTTGGTTGGCCTCCTCCCGGATGGCGTATTCCTTTGCCGCCCTCTCCTCCTCTTCCTCCACCAGGATGGAGTTCAACTCAAGTTGATGGGCATATGCATTGTCCAGGTTTCTGATCCTCTCCTCCGCAGCCTTGGCCGCAGCCTTGCTCGCTTTCTCCTGCGCTTTCTCCCATGCCTGGAATTCGGCCTCGATCTGCTTGTCAAGTTCCTCGATCTCCTTGTCGAATCCCTCCAGGAATCCGTCCGCAGCATCTTTCCCCAGGTCTTTCCCGGCATTCTTGACCTCCTGTTTCCTGGACTTGCCTCCCTTGATGAATGTGTCTGCAGCCGCCTGTCCTGCCTGGAAATTCTGCTTGAAAGCGATTCCGGATTCCATCTCCCTGCCGAATGCCTTTGCCGCATCACCGAGACCCTTGACTCCCTGCTCCTTGAACACCTTGATGGCGGCAATCACGCCCTTGAAAGGTGAAATCACGAACTTGAGAATGGCGTTGCCGACTCCCATCACGCCCTGGATGACCTTGTTGATGAGGCCGTTGGAGGTCACGAATTGGGTCACCTCTCCGATCAGATCGGCAAGGTATCCGGCAAGTTTCTGAATGATCCCGGAAAAGAAATCCATTACAGGCTGCAATGCCGTCATCGCTTTCTTGATCCCGGCCATGGCGGTCTCATCCTCTTTCAGTTCAGCCGCCAATTTGATGGCCAGGGAGACAAGGATGCCGATCGTTCCGATCATGGGAGACTTGGCGATCCCCTCCATGCCGTCCTTGAATCCGTTGAGACCTCCCTCTGTGAGTTTCAGACCCTTGCGGAGCGCATCCACCTGGTCTCCCATGTCCTTGAATGCGCTCTTGATTGATTCGGAGTAATTTCCGACATGGCGTTGGAAATTGCCCTGCTGGGCATCCATCTCCTTGAGTTGGTCGTTGATGGACTTGATCTGTTTCCCCAGGTCTGCCCTCCTAACCGCATCGTTGGTCGCACGGAATTCCTCCTTGAGGGAGGCCATCCGGTGAACCAGGGAATTGTAGGAGTCGGATGCGCCTGTCGCAGCCTTTGCCACATCCTCCATGGATGAGGAGGTCGCATACATGGCATCTTTCAAGGCGTTTTGGTTCACCTTGAGTTCATCCAATGTATTCTGATATTCCTCCGTCCCGATCTCAAGTTCCCCCAGGTTTTCCTTGAGGACTTTGATGTTGTTCTTGAGGTCGTTTACATTCTTGACCGCCTCCTCCGTTCCGATCCGGAGGATGGTGATTGTTTCCTCTGCCATTGCTTAACTGCGATAATTGTTTTTATCCTGGATCTTTACAAACTCACATTCCACATCATCGTAGGTGGTGAGTGAATAGTTGATGATGCGGTTCATCGCCCATATCGCACCATCGTAATAATAAAAATGCCGCAACAGGGCATCATCCACCCTGTATCCTCCCAGGTTGACCTTGCAGGTCATGACCTTGGAGGCATCATCATACCGATCGGTGACATATTTCTGCCAATACTGACCATAAACGGATGCGGAGGAGGGGACGGAGATGTCCGGGATGGGGATCTCCGCAGGGATGCCGAAATCCAGGGAGGCGTTGACCACGCCCGAAACCCGGTAATATCTTGAGAAAAACGGCATGTGGACGGCCTGGTGTGCGTTGTTGTCCAACTGATCCTCCAACAACCAACAGGGAGTATTGTTGTTCAAGGCCAACATGATGGCGTTGTCATCCGTCACCGCTATCCTGGCGGTATAACTTGCGACATTTATCACCGATTGGAGGAATAACAAGGTATCCCTCTCCTCATAGGCGGCTTTCCCTGCATTGTGGAACTGCGGTTTGGAATAGAAATCGTATGTCTTGGCCGTTGAATTCCACCAGGAGATGGCCGATGCGACCGGGACACCGAGAGGGAAATCGGTGATGTTGCCCTCCGAATCCCGGAGTTGATAGTTTCCACCATCCAGGAAAAGGGATGGGATCTTGGCCGATCCGTTGGTGATGTCGCTGAAAAACTTGCTATTCTCCAAAGCCTCGACCGCACCACGGAAAGCGATGCCATCCAGGAGGTCTTTCGCATCTGCGTTGAATTCATACCCGGTATTGACCCTCTGCGACCCGAAAACCCTGCCGTATATGTTGGAGTAATAGTTGGCGAATTCCCCTGCATCGTAATTCAGTTGGAAATCGTACCATTTGGAATCATAGGCCAAAGGTACGACCTTGACACCATCTCCGGAGATGTTAACTCTGCCTGTGAGATCGATGGTCTCTCCGTCATAGAATGTCGTTCTTTTCATGATGGTGACCTTTTTCGTTCCCTTGTCCGCAACCATCACCAGGCCGAGCATCTTACACCAGGACAGGAGATAATCTGCCGGAGACTTGTCGGTCGAAAGGAGCGACCTCTTGGTGATGGTGACTCCCGACCTGGCCGATGATGCGGATGTTGACTGCCATGTGTTGGTCAGTCCTGTGCATTCCTGGTAATAGGAGTCGATCGTGACAACCGATGCAAACGATGTTTGCGAGGTGAAAGCCTCATGGTCGTTTGGCGTATGGGTCGGATTATCGCCAAAATAGGTCGCAACGAACTGCCAGGAAATCACCACCTTGGACAATCCCTGTTGCTCAAAATCAAAGGAGACCGGGTCTCCGACCCACTCCCCTGCCGAATTGAACCTCCCGATGATGTCCATGTTGGGAATGGTCGAGTCATCCGGTTGGATCGTTCCGACATAGGTGGTGAAAGAGGCCAGGGGATTGTCAGATGAGTCGTACCCTGTGGCGGTGAATACGATGTATGTCATTATCGTTGCGCCCAATTCGGTGCAATGCAGCCACAACGAACTGCCGGAGGGGACATCCTGCACCATGATGGCCGGGTTCATCTCCAGGTGTACCTTGTATGATGTGGAGACATTCCCACCATTTGGGATGTTGATTGTGCCGATATATGGCACAAGAGTCCCATTGTTATCGGTGACCTGGAGATCCAAGGTGTTGAGCAGGGGCAGGGTCATCCAGGTCTTTTCATAATACGGATTGGATGAGGTAAAGAATGAGGAGTCAAGGTTGATGGTATAACCGCCATTGTTGTATGATGCCGCAATCGCATCGATTATGCTCTTGAACCGGATGACAGGCCGTTGCAGGTAAGACCGCAGGTCATGCGCCTCCAGGCAGGTGTATTTGTCCTCCAGGTTGCAAAGCACATAACCGGAGTTTGTGGCATATCCGTCCGGGACGGACAACCCCACATTCCCGGCCTTGACAATCGCCTTGGTCGCATCGAATGAACCGCCAGGGATTCCGTCATAACAGGGAGCGAAATTGAGGATGTCCCACAGGGAGGACTTGGAGGTGTCACCTGCCTGGCGTTCCCAGGCATTAAGGACGGCATTGGCGTTGATCATGTAGTCCAATTCCTCGGATGACCCGGATCGGGTTATGAGGAGGGTCTTGTCGGCCTCCGATTGGCGGTATGTTATGATCATGCCGTTCACACCGGACGGAACGACCCATGAATAAAGACCGGATGTCCCTGCCGATGGAACGACAACCCCATCCTTATAGGCCGTTATCATCCACAGATAGCCATTATTCTTGATCTTAACCTCATCACCGGGAGAGACGGCCACCATGCCGCCATAACAGGCCGTTGGACTTGGGAGGATGCGACCCTGGGCATCCACATACATGCCAAGGACAAGGTCATCATTCTGATCAACGGATGTGGGCAGGTATGAAAGGTCGGCCAGGGTCTTTTTCGATCCGTCCGAATTGTAGGCAAGATTATACAGGAAACCACCAAGACCTCCGTACAGAGTGACCTTGTATTCCACACCACCGGGTTTCTTTACGATCTGATCCATCCGGCAATATCCCGACTCCAGGATCTCATTCAGTTCATTGTAGATGGTGAACGATGTCTTGACGGCAGGGTTGAAATCCACGCCTGTGCCGCCCGATCCCGGCTCATGGTCTGACCGCCATATCCCACCGAATACCTTGTTATTGGTCGGAGTCCCCGGCAGGGTTATCTGTTGGCTGAACGAGTTTTTCACGATGGTGGGATTGGAGAGGTCATCCATGGTGTAGTTGAACAGGATGAACGACTGATCGGCCAGGTCAACCTCCTTGTCCCCTATGTACAGACTGATTTTCCGTCTCATCTTCTTACCATGTTTTGTGCGACCTGCACCTGGATGGCGTAATTGACCAACCTGTTGCCCTGGTTCTTGAATGTCCGGTATTCGCATGAGGTGGTGGGGATGGTGACCGGAATCATCTCCGCAGAGGCGATGTCATACAGATAGACATTCGGTGAATCTATCAGATGGTGCATCCTTTCGCCCTGGTCATCGAGCAGCCAACCCGAATGCAAGGTGAATTGTTTGGTGATCTCATTCACATAGTTTTGGATTCCCCGGTTGGAGATGTCCCGGTTGTTATAGACCACCTCCCTGGTGTATCGCTTGATGGCATCTGATTCCAGGTCGTTGCCCTCTATGAGGAAACAATCCCAACCGCCAAAGGCGTTGATGTAGTAAAGGGCATATCTCGCACAATCCGTCACCACCTTGAATGTCGATTGTCCGACAACGATCCTGTCCACATCACTCCAGGCAGAGGGGAGGAAAACGGCAGTCCCACTCCCTGCCGACCGGGTCGATCTTGCGAAATCGGCATTGAAATCGGCATTGAAATCGTTGGAAATCTCCACCGCAATGATGACCTGGGATGATGATCCGTCCGTGAAATAGATGGTGGCGGTCACCTGGGAGACATTCACGCCTGTCCAAACGATGGGCATCCTGCCGTCAATCCTCCCATTGATGGGGAATGACATCCCCATGGTGGATGCGTTGTATCCGTAGTCGTATGACCAATCATCCAGGAATTGGATGGTGTCCTTGGTTGTCCAAGATGATCCGTTGGAGGATGACTGCACCTGGAATGACAGGGGCAGGGACAATGCGGAGAATTCGGCCTGTGAGAGAGTCGGCAGGACATTCTCCAAGTAATCGGCACATATGTCGTTGATCCGCACCTGGATGTTGCTCTGTCCCGGCCTCTTGTATGCCTTGCCGGAATAGATGACTGCGGAGGTGTCCGTCAGTCTGATGCGGAAATAAATGGAATCGCTTGTCCCTAATGTGACAAAATAATCTTTCCAAATCGGAACGGCCATGAGACTTTTTTCCTGGAAATATCATTTCCCCCCCTGGCCGTATTTGAGAAAACTTTTTTCGATATTTTGATAAAATAATTTGTTTTTTCAAAAATAAGTATTACATTTGCACAAGAAACAACCAACTAAATCTTTATACAATCATGGCAAGAGCATTGACTGCATCAGAGGCAACCGCCCTCCTCATTGAGAAACTTGGATTTGACTCCCGGTCTCATGAAACATATTTCATCCAGGATAATGACTACACAAGGAAATATGGTGTGTCTGATTTCCAATGGATCAACCCGGAACACAACCATTTCAACCCTGCATTAGCATTTTGGACAGGTGTTGGCATCCGTTTCTCCATCCACATATATGAATGGAATGGCAGGAGCAATGTTACCCTGGACATGTGGAATGGACAATGTGGACATCCGGTTGCAGACTACAACAAAATGAAAGCAGCGAAAAAAAAGGAGTTCATCGAAATGTGCCTCACCGCAAAAAAAGCCAACTATGATCAGCCATTCAGAGTATGGGAGGGTTGGAAAGATGAATCCTACAGGGATGAGAGAGGAGTTTGGCACACCGCCTGGAGGACACCGGATGGAGTCCTCCACACAACCAGGGAATTGATTTAAGACAAGGAAACCACAAGAAAGGGAGATCAGAAATGACCTCCCTTTCTTATTTGGCAACCACGATCTTGCGGATGTAATTCTCCATGTCATGCCCCAGGGCATCGGAGATCCTCTCTTTATACCATGGGATGAGTTCATCCTTGGTTTTCTGCAGGTCGTGACTGCCCTGTGTGCCGTTGTTCACTATTGACCTGGTGATTAAATAACCAAGTTGTTTTTGGGTCGGCAGTTTTCCATTCGCCAACGGCCTGGGGAGGACAGGCTTGATGTCAATCCACCGGAGGATATGGGGATAGGCTTTCCATCCAGGGTTTCGGTAAGGGGAGTCCGGATTCCTCGCACCCCTCACTCCCTCCTCCACATACTTCCAATAGTCCTGGAGGGTCATCGTGACCTCAAACGCCCGGTCATCCACAACCACCTGGGTGCGGACTGAATCAATCAACTTGTGTTCCGTTGTATATCGGTCATTCCTCTCCAGGCTTTCCCTGTAGGAGTCCCGAATGTCGTTGGCGAGATCCTCCAAGACCTGCCGCAATTCGGTGAATTCAATCAGTTCCATGTCAATGTTCTCTTTTCCATTTTTCGATTTCCTCTTTCTCCTTGGCCATCTTATCCTTGCGATAGGAGAGGATGTTCAGAAATTCAATCGCTGACCACCTCATCACCTCATCCCAGGAGCAACGGCAGGTCTCGGATGCCGCATCTACATTGGCGATCCATCCCCATTTGTCTGCAAAAGTTTCTCCTGCTCCTCTATCCTCGCCAGGATCTCCGTCCTCCTGGTCTTGTCCTTGATCCTCATCGCCTCCTGTTTGGAGTAATTCAGAGAATCCACGATTGATTTCCTGCACCAGGTCAAAAAAAAAGCAGCGAGGGAGACACCATCGGAGACCGACATCTCCTCCCGGATGGCTTTCTGCACCTCTATGATGTCATAACCCTCATTATAGCGATGCCCCTTGGGGATAAGGATGACCGAGAGGAATTCCACCAGGTATTTGTCCAAATCCGGTGCGTAGGTTTGGAAATCGATGTATTGGCAGGTTTCGACCTTGCGGAAATCCTTGGTCGGGATAAGTTCAAACCCTCCGACCAGGTATTTCTTTGCGATGGGATGGTAACTGATCCGATCCGGAGAGAGGAATCCCGACCTGGCCACCATCTCCTTGTATGTGGTGATGGGGAGATGGAGGATCTCATCCTCCGGGATGCCGGAAAGGACGGAAAGGATCTGCACCTGCTTGTCAATGTCCTCCAGGCGGTCATCCCTGCTGATCTCCTGGATCTCCATGTATTTCCCCAGGGTCAGCCTGTTGTAGTTGTCAATTATGTCCATGTCTTGATCTTGTGAATGATAACGAATATTGTCCGTATCCGGAATTTTGTCCGAATCTTGTCCAAACCGCATAACGCAATGCATCCAGGAGGTGGTTGAACTTGTCAATCGGTTCATTCAAGGGATTGCCATCCCTGTCCTTTGCCCACACATAATTCCTTAACTCCCGGATCAGATCCAGGGAGTCCTTGGTCACATACAGAGTCCATCCCTGCATCCATTGGAGTTGGAACTTGAGTTTGTCACTCTTGACAGGCGCATCCTTGTCGCAGGGGATGACATTGAATCCGGCATCCTGGATGTCTGCGATGGATTTAGGCTCGGCACAATCGGCATATATCTCCATGCGCCTGGAGACACCATCCTCCCGGAGATCTTCAATTATATGCTTGTTCTGCATGTGCGTTCTGTAGGTGCGTTCCCTCGCCCATATGACCTTGCGCCTGGGATCTGCAACCACCTGCACCCTGGCGGTCGGGTCGTTGGTGAATCCGAAATCCATCCCCTGGATCTCGACCAGGTGATCCATCTCCGTCTTGGCCGGGAGGGAGTCGATGAGTTCAAACTCATAAATCAGTCCGTCCAATGTGCCGACCTTGCCCTCGCCATAGACCTGCCACCAATTCCGATCGTTGCGGTTGTCCTCGATCTCCGCAATCTGCTCCCTGGTGAGGAATTCGTTGTCCTTGTATGTGGAATGCAAGGTGATGCAGTTCTGCCTGGCCTCTATGATCTCATTCAGCCAAAAGGAATGGGTCGGGTTGTAATCGCATATGATCTGTCCCCTGGTTCGGACAAAGAGTTGTCTTGCGATCTCATAAGGGATGTTTTGACTCTCATTGATGAACAGGCGATCCCTGGCAGATCCATGCACCTTTCCGGCATTGTCAACCGAGAAGAATTCCAGGAGAGATCCGTTGCCCCATATGTATGTGTGCTGCGTTTCGTTCCACCTGGCATCCTCCCATAGACCCTCCGCATCCATTATCTGCTTGAAATCCCGGATCGCCCCCCTTTGCAGGTGGGGCATCGATTCGGCCACAACGGAGTTGATGGTCGCAGGTCTGCCCTGGTTGACCTCCTCCACCATGGCGATGATAAAGGTCTGCAGGATGGAATAGGTTTTCCCCGACCTTGTGCCACCGCATGATGAGATATACCTGGAATGTTCTTTCCAGGCTGCGATGGTTTTCCTGCCGACCCTGGTGATCCTCATCCGATCCCACCCTCTATGATGTCCGCAGTCTCCTGGTCTGTGGTGATGTTCAGCGAGATCCCTCCGGTGTGAGCGACCTCTGCCGACATCCTGGGTTTCCCATACAGGCGATCCAGGATGTCCATCATCGCAGACCATCCCCATCCGTCCTTGGTCAACTGCTTGACTGCAATCTGCATCACAAATCCGTATTTACCCAATTCGCCCTCCTGGTATTCAAGGAAAGCCTTTGCGGATTTCATGTCCGGCATGGTCAAGGCCAGGGCAAGGACACCATATACCTTTTCCTGCATGTCCTTGGGCAGTCCCTTGATGGCGTTGACCAATTTCTTGGGACGGCCGTTGGGATTGTGGGTCTCCCCCGGTTTGCAGGGTTTGAGGTTGGCCAATTCCTTGGCAGATGGTTTGTACCCCGGTTTGTTTCCTGGTTTCATGTTCTATCCTCCCAAATATGCTTTGTTCCTGCCCATTTCCAGGGAGATCTCCCGGAGGAGACCCTCATCCCCTGGATTCGGCATGTATATTCCATTTTCCAACCCCCACCGCTTGAATCGGTCAATCGCCATTGACATCTCCTCCGGTGTGAGGTCTGCGGTCGATCTGATAATCTCCGTCCGTCCTGCGTACCTGTCAGCCTTGGCGATGACAAACAGGTCTTTGTTGCAGAGGCGTTTGAAATACCATTCTTTGCAGTATTCCAGGGAGTTCCCGGTCTCCAAGGCAACACATCCGATGAGCAGGTGGAGATAATTGTTTTGTCCCCGGGTGCGGATGGTCTTTTCCGTCAACTCCAC
>JAZKZU010000069.1:0-11829 GCA_045612825.1 Eubacteriales bacterium | reverse complement strand
CTTCACGATGGGGGGTTCCACAACAAACTTGGGCTGATCACTCATCGCCGGCCACCACCTTTCTTTCCAATTCACTGCCCTTATACTTCTCGTAACGGCGCACCGAGGAACGGCCTGCCTCAAAGGAGCAGACGGCCGCATAGTCGCAATATTTGCAGGCGGTATCGTCGCCGCCTTTGGCGAGGGGCTTGGGCGTCACGTCGCCCGACAGCAGTTCCTGCCCCAATTTTTGGAGCAAGGAAACCAAGTGCTCCTGCAGGGCGGCAAAGCCACGCTCGGAAATAAGGTTGCCCTTGAGGGCATCGCCTTTGGCGACGGTGACGTCAATAAACCGCCCCTGCAATTCCCGTTCCATGGCTGTTAAGACCTGCACGTCATTGATCAGCAGGCCGTTCTGGGCGCCTTGGCGGGCCAGTTGCAGTTCCAGATCGCCGTCGCAGGGCGGGGCTTCGCCGGCCGATACGCTGTAAAATTGCTGTCTGGCCGGATAGTACAGTACCCCCGCCGGCCGCAAGGCCAGCCCGTACCGCTCCCCGCCGTTTTGCATCAGGGAGAACAGATAGAGCAGCATCTGGGCGGCGTATCCGTTATAAATATCGTCGAAATCAAACTTTTTAAGACCCGTTTTATAGTCTACGACACGCAGGAAGCGGCCGTTTTCGGTTTGCATACTGTCGACACGGTCGATCGTGCCCTCGACCCGTATACTGCCCCCCTCAAACTCGATACGGATGGGGGATACGGCGCCGTCACGGCCGATGGTTAACTCAAAGTCCTCGGCACGGAAGGCCGATTGGGAAAACTCGTCACAGAGTTTATCGATCAGTTCATGCACCGCCTCACGGGTGCGGGCAAAGAGGTAGCGGAAGCGGGCCGACCGTTCCCCGCCGCCGAAGTAGCCTTGCAGATAGTCTTTCATCCGCTCGTCGATCAAGGCGTATACCCGTTCCCGATCGTCCTCCCAGATGGGGGTTTGGCTATCCTTGGCGTATTGGCCGAGCACCTTTTCCATCATATCATGCACAAAGGTACCCAGTTCCCGTCCCGACATTTCGGCCCGTTGCAAAGATTTAAGGCGCAGGACGTATTTACAGAAATATTTGAATTTACAGCCCGTAAGCGTGTCCAGACTGGTGGGCGATACCGCCAAGCCGTCGCCCCGTATCCGCTTTTCCAGCACCGCCGAGTGGGCGACATCGGCCTTGCCGATCTCTCGAGCACGCATGGCCAAGGCCAGCCGATCCCGATAGGTTGGATGCTCGGCAAAAAATGCCAACAGACCTTCATCGGCAAAGCCATCCGATACCAGTTGGTCAAAGGCCGAGGGGCAATCCCACACGCCGCTGCGGCCGTGGGTGACCGTCACCTGCGGGAACAGCGCCCGAATCTGATCAAAAAACTCGGAGGCCATGGCGGTATCGTGGGTATCGGTTAACTGATGATAGGACACGAACAGTTTTTCGGTGGCCATGCCGAAGGCCAGATAAGCATAAAACCATTCGTCCCGACCGTCGGCCATATTTTCTTCCCATTCCACCCCTGCGGTGCGCAGGCAATCCCGATCGCCAGCATTGACCAGATCGTTTTCATTGGCATGGGCAGGAAAGGCGCCGGCATTGACACCCATCACAAAGACGGCACGTCGCCCGATGGTGCGCACGTGATCGACACGGCCGGTCAACACCTCGTCCACCGAGGTCGGAATACGGCCGATATCATATCCGGACAGGGCGCAAGCCCACAGCTGACGGAAGGTATCGGGGTCGGTCGGCATATCGCCTGCCGCCTCATACAAGGCGCCCAACACCTTGCCGATAATTTCCCATGTTTGTTCACATTCCTGCGCCTGCGCATGGTCGCCCTGCGCATCCAGCCGCATGGTTTGTTCCTTGAGCCGATCGGCCACGCCCACCGACTCCATATAGCCGTACAGCGCACGGCAAACATCAGCCACCGTGCTGCTTAAGGCTTGTTTAAGTTCCAAAATTGGCTCAATGATACAACGGCGATCGGCATTGAGCGCATCCAGCCGAAGGGCGGCCTCCTCGGTCATTTCCTTGGTAAAGCCGTCGGGATGATCGGTAAAATCCTTCTTCCATTGATCCGGCAAGGGTTCCCACACGGCGCAGTACCGCTGCATGGCGCCTAACGCTTCATCATTCAGCGCTGTAAGACCCGTTTTGATATGGGTAAGCACGTCCTCGGTGGTAAAATCATCAGCCGCAATATCCAGCGCCGTGCTAATCAACAAGGCCAGCGGCTTGACGGCGATATGGGTTCTCTTATCGGAAAAGACCGAGATGCCGTGCATTTCCAGTACGCTATCAAGCACGCCCTTATACAGGCTCTCATCCCGACAGAGGACGGCAATCTCGCCGTCACGGTAGCCCTCACGGCGCAGTTTGGCAATCGTTACCGCTACCTGCTCGGCCTCATCAAAGCAATCGGCGGCGGCGTGCAGGCAAACGGCATCGGTATCCTTGTCATAGGGGGTTACCTGCGGCAGGAACAGGTGGTGGCGCAGGTGCGCCAACGCTTCGTTTTCCTGATCTTCCGCCATGCGAACCACCTCAATTTGCACCCCGTCGGCCAGACGGCGCAGTTGCGCCATGGTTTTGGCGGGACGACCAAAGACCGATTCCCGCTCGCCTTCGGCATGGCGGGCATCGGCGGGCAGGGCAAAGGTGATATCGCTACGTTTCATCAAGCGGGCAAGCAGATCCAGTTCGGCGGCGGAGAAATAGTAAAAGCCGTCGACGTAGATACGGTAGCCGTCAAAGACCGAAGTTTCATCCAATAGGGCGGCCGCCTGTTCCTGCTCATCGAGGGCAAAGGCGCTCTCCTCCATCATGGCTCGGTACTGGCCGACAATGCGAGCCAGCTCCTCCAATTTCTGACGGCGGGCACCCATCGACTGGGCCGCCGTTTCCAGTTCTTCGGGGGTGATGCAGGAGCGGCGCATCTGTTCCTCGGCACGGCACAGTTGCGTCACAAAGCCGGGGGTGACTCGGGCTGAGGCGTAAAATTGCAGGCTCTCACGCAGTTTCATAAAGGCACGGAGCATGACAACCGAGGCGATGGCCGCATCGGGCTGGTGGCTTAAACTTCGGCCGCAGGCGATCATGACCCGACGGGCCAAGCGCTTAAAACTGACCACCTCGGCTTGTCCGCCGAATCCTTGTGGGCGCAGTTGCATCAAATGATGCTCGGCATGCACGGTAAACTGCTCGGGAACCAAGAACAGACAGGGTTGTCCCCTGTCGGCATCTTCGACAAATTCCCGATATAACCGTTGCCGATTTTCTAAATGTCCCAAATAAAAACGGATCATGCGTTCCTCCGACAATTTTTATACTTTATTATACCACTCGCACCTTGAAAATGCAAATAAACTTTGGTATACTATATAGAAAGTAAGGAGGTGAGGGCGTGACCTATATTTCGCACAGTCCCCTACAGACAACCGAATTTGCCATGAAATTTGCCAAGACCTTAAAAGGTGGTGAATTTTTAGCCTTTTACGGCGATCTGGGCGCGGGCAAGACACGCTTCATTTCGGGTATTGCGCAGGCCTTTGGCTGCATCGACCATGCCTCCAGCCCCACCTTTGCCATTGTTAACTACTACCGAGGCGAGAAACCGTTGTGCCATTTTGACATGTATCGCATTGACGTGGACGCCTTGGAGGATACCGGATTTTATGATTATATGGATCAGGGCGTGACCATTGCCTGTGAATGGTGTGAGAACATTGCCGAGGAAATTCCTACCGATGCCATCATCGTCACCATCGAAAAGGGCGAAGACATGGATACCCGCATCATCCGTATAGAAGGAGGAAACGATGAAAATTTTAGTGATTGATTGCTGTTCTTCCTCCTGCAGCGCTGCCGTGATGGAGGACGCTCGGTTGCTCTCCCTCTCCCTGCTCGATTGCGGGTTGGGGCATAGCAAGACCATCATGGTACAGATTGACCAAGTGCTTAAAAATGCCGATCTGACCCTTTCGGATATGGACTATATTGCCACCACCGTCGGCCCCGGTTCTTTTACCGGCATCCGCATCGGGGTATCGACCGCCAAGGGCTTATCCCAAGCTAGCGGCATTGGGCTGATCCCCCTTTCCACCATGGATGCGCTCGCCTACAGCAATACCGCGCCTGACGGGACGGTGATTGCCTGTGTGCTGGATGCCCGCCGTCAGCAGGTATACAACGCCTTATTTGAGATACAGGACGGCAAGCCGGTGCGGCTGTGTGCCGACCGCGCGCTGGCCATTGAGGAACTGGGTGAGCAACTCAAAGCCAAGGGTGCGCCCGTTCTTTTTGTGGGGGATGGTGCGAATCTTTGTTACGGGCGTTTGTCCGATCAGATCCCCTGCCGCACAGCCCCGCCCAATCTTCTTGCCGCCAGCGCCGCTTCGGCGGGTTTGGCCGCTTATGAGATAGCCTATTCTTGTAATTTCCGCCCCACCTCCTGCCATGACCTGATGCCGGTGTATCTGCGCCGCCCACAGGCCGAACGGGAACGGATGGAGCGCTTAAAAACGGAGGAACAAGCATGAAACTGATTATTGGCAATGACCACGCAGGAGTTAATCTGAAAAACGCTATTGTGGCACATCTGACCGAACTGGGCCACGAGGTGACCGATATCGGCATTGCCGCCGGTGAGCGAGCCGACTATCCCGATGTAGCCGAGAAGCTGGCCTTGCAGGTTGCTGACAAGACCTATGAACTGGGTATTCTGGTCTGCGGGACAGGCATTGGCATGTCGATGGCGGCCAACCGCATCAGCGGCGTTCGTGCCGCCGCCACCTCTTCTGCCTTTGGCGCAAAGTTTACTCGCGCGCATAACAACGCCAACGTTCTGTGCCTGGGTGAGCGTATTTTAGGCGAGGGTGAGGCATTGCAGTTGGTAGACCTGTTTATTACCACACCCTTTGACGTGGAGAATCCCCGTCACCAGAACCGTATTGATAAAATTGATGCCATCGATAAAAAATACAAAGGAGAATAAGCCATGGACAAGAACGTTCACATTATGGATCATCCCCTCATTTTGCACAAACTGGCCCTCATTCGCAACAAGGATACCGGTGTTAAGGAGTTCCGTGAAACCATCAGCGAGATTGCTACCCTGCTGTGCTACGATGCCGCTCGCAATCTGCGCACCAAGGAAGTATTGGTAGAGACCCCGCTGACTACCGCCAAGTGCAACGTGCTGGCTGACAGTGTGGCGATTGTCCCCATACTGCGTGCCGGTCTTGGCATGGTAGACGGGATTCTGACCTTGATCCCCAACGCTAAGGTGGGGCATATCGGCCTGTACCGTGATCCTGAAACCAAGCAGCCTGTGGAATATTACTGCAAATTGCCCGATCATATTGAGGAGCGTGAGGTCTTTATTGTTGATCCCATGCTGGCCACCGGCGGCAGCGCCATTGCGGCGGTGCAGTTCCTGAAAAATTACGGGGCTCGCAAGATCAATTTCCTGTGCATCATTGCCGCTCCCGAGGGGCTTAACGCCCTGCATGAGGCGCATCCCGATGTGGATATTTTCTGCGCTTCGCTAGATGAAAGACTCAACGATCACGCTTATATCCTGCCCGGACTGGGCGATGCGGGCGACCGTATTTTCGGCACCAAATAATGTTACCGATTCATTTTGATTTATCGGCCGTCTGGCGTTGTGTTAGCGGTTTCGGTTGCGTGGCCCGTTCAGGTGAGTTACTCAAGAGTTTCGGCCATCATTATCTGATCGTGACCGGAAAAACAGGCGCCAAAAAGAGCGGGGCTTTGGACAATTTTCTTTCTGTTTTTGAGGAAAATGCGATCACCTATGAGATCTTTAATGCCATTCCCCAGAACCCGCACTTTGATGACTGTCTGGCGGCCGCTCGTTCTTGTAATAAGCGTCCCGATGCGGTGCTGGGCATTGGCGGTGGGTCGGCCATGGATGCCGCCAAGACGGTAGCCGTTATACTGGCCAATCCCGAGGTTGGGCCCGAAGATTTATACAGCGGGAATTTCACGCAACCGCTTCCCGTTCTCACCTGCGACACAACTGCCGGCACCGGCAGCGGCGTGACCCGCTATTCGGTAATGGAAACGGGCTATGGCGATGCTATCAAGAAGGCAGGGTATGGGCATCCGTCCATCATGCCGAAGGTGAGTTTTTGCGACCCGACCTATCTGCGAGCCCTCCCCCTTTCGGTGGCTCGTTCGACCACGGTGGATATTATCGCCCATTGCCTGGAAGCCTATTTCCACAAAAAGACGGGCGTTTTAGTCCGCGCCTATGCCGCCGCAGGGCTGGAACTGTTGAAAGACAGTTTTGCCCGCTTGCTTAACGGCGAGTGTGACGACCTAGATCGGGAGAAGATTCTGTACGCATCCCAACTGGGCGGCATGGCCATTGAGCTGACGGGCACCTGTATGGGACATTCCCAAAGCTACGGCCTTACCGTGCAACTGGATATTCCGCACGGTTTTGCCTGTGGCTATACGCTGGGCGATTTCATGCGCTTGCAGGCTACCGAGTATGCCGACGAGGTTTCCTCCGTTTTATCTCGGCTCGGCTTTGACGGGATTGACGCTTTTGAAGCGGCCGTCTATTCGATCCTGCCTCCACTTCCGCTTACCGATGCACAGATCAACTCGCTAACCGCCGTTGGCGAAAAGAGCGGGCACATCTTCAATTCCATGGTGGCAGGCACACCCGCATTATCCCGCACGTTTTATCAAAATTTAGCCAAACGCTTTGCATAAAAACAAGCCGTCATGCGACGGCTTGTTTTTTTATTCTTCTCTTGTTGTGCGGGCCATGAGGTGATGCACCATATCCAGCGGCGCTACTCCGTGGTTGACCATCCTTTGCCGATCCATTGTCCGGCACGGTTGTTACGGGAATGTTGGCTGGTGGCGGTCACGATCAGATCGCCGATTCCAAAAAAACAATAGAAAATGCATATAAAGTCAGCACCCGGCTATAACGTGGAGCAGGAACAAAACGGCTTGATGACCTATGAGCGCAAGTTCAAATTCGATCCCAAGAAATTTTACGAGATCAACACCAGAAAAGCCGCCATTGAAGACTAAAAAAAGATCCCAACGCTACAAGCGTTGGGATCTTTTCTATTTACTTCAAGCTGGTCAGATCAATGATGAAGCGGAAGGAAACACGGCGGGAAGCATCCATATCCACCTGCCCGTTTTTATCGGTAATGGGCTTACTGTTGGAGTAGCCGACCGATTCCATGGCCGCCGCCAGATCGGCGCTCTGGGTTGCGCAATAGTTCTTCACGTTATCGGCACGCTGCATGGAAAGCGGCATACCGCCGTCATAACTTACGCCCGCTACGGGTGCAATGTGTCCCTCGACCATGGTCTTAGCCACAAAGTCTTTATATTCATCGGTAAAGACGACCGAGGTATAGGCGCTGACGAATTTATCCAAAAATGCCTTACCCTCGTCCGACAATACGGCCGAATCGCCGCCGAACAACACGGCCGAATCCATCGCCAACTCACCGCTGGCCGTATCCACCGACACGGTAATACCCTGCGCCGTAAAGGCCGATGCCAGCGCTTGCATCAGATTCTCTTTTGTCTGATACAGTTTTTCCAATTCTTCCTCGGTAAGAGAAGCCAAGGTGCCCGTCTGATCCTCGGACACGTAATGGTTCATCTCTTCGCCGTAGCGATCCCAGTAGTTGCCGCTGTAGTCATAGAAATTCACACCGTCGGTCAAGATCACGCCGGCCGAGTGCTCGTAGATATACACGTACTGATAGGTCTTCGTGCCCGATTCCCAAGGCACGGTCATAGTGAACAGGCCGTCGGGGGTCATGGCGGCTCGTGAGGCCGTCAATCCGTACGTGTCTTCCTCGGCTCGGATATTCAAATAGGCGTAATCCTTACCCTTTTCATTATCGGAATAGAGGAAATTGATGGTGTGGATGCCGTCGATGGCAGGCGAACCGCTCACCAGTTCGCCGTCGCCCGAGATGTGATCTTCCGTTCCGTAGGCAGACAGGCCGGTACGTAAAGTCACACTCTTGCCGCCGGCCGACAAGGTCAGGTACAAGCCACGAAGCTGGAATTCATATTCGAGTACTGCATCGGTCATGGAATATTCAATCGTGCCGGCTTCCTTATCCAATTCATACTGCTTGAGCGCCGTGCAGATCAGCTTATTGCCCTGCACCTCATAAGCAAAGAGCTTATAATCCAGATACCCGTCCTCGGTCTGGAAATACAGTTCGCACCAGTTCTTATCGCTGACACTATGTATGGAATAATTGAGGTTGGCCCGTCCTGCCTTGAACTGGTAGGGAATGGCCGTGATCTTGGTTTCCGAATCCGACCAGCCACGCTCGATATAATCCATATCGGCACGGTACTGCTCGAGCGCCTTTTCTTCATCCTCCAACATATAATCCCCATGGAACATTTCGGGGGTATAGGTCAGGGATTGATAGATGGCCTCGGCATCCAAGGTTTTCTCAGGTGTACCGAAGTTTACGGGGTCCTTGTTCTCGTTCTTGAATACGTAGCCGTACTTGTCGGAATACTCCAGCTTATCGCCGTCGGAGCCGCAGGCTACCAGCGTTACCAGCATCAGCGACGCCAAAAGAAGTGCCAGAACTTTTTTCATGTTTCTTTCCTCAGCTTTCGTTAATGGTATATATTTTTTTGCAAACGCCGGTCTTTTCATCCGCCTCAATCACCACGCCGCACAAGGCGGTCTCCCCCTCGGCTAATTCAAAGGGGATGGGCAGTTTACTCAAGAACCGTTCAATTACAATTTCCTTCTTAGCGCCCAGCACCGCATCAACCACGCCGGTCATGCCGGCATCGGTCAGATACCCGCTTCCCTTGGGCAGAATCTGGGCATCGGCCGTCTGCACATGGGTATGGGTGCCAACCAAAGCCGTCACCCGCCCATCGGCATAAAAGCCAAGGGCACGCTTTTCGCTGGTGGCCTCGGCATGAAAATCGACCAGCACGATCTTCCCCGCTCCGTCCAATAGCCGATCCAAGGCGGTAAAGGGGTTATCCAGCGCATCCATAAAGGCCGTGCCCTGCAGGTTGATAACCGTGACGGTGTACGCACCGCAATCGACATCCACCCGCCCGTGACCGGGCACGCCCGACGGATAGTTGGCGGGGCGCAAAATGCGCTCGTTCTCCTCCAGCATGGGGTGCATCTGCTTCTTACCGAAGATATGATTGCCGCCCGTGAGCACGTCTGCGCCCGCATTAAGCAGGCTCTGCGCCGCCACAGGCATGACCCCGTTGGTGGCCGAGGCGTTTTCACAGTTGATGACCGTCAGGTCAATGCCGTGTTGCCGCTTGATCTTGGGCAGCAGCCGTGACACACAGTCGCAACCGACCTTGCCGACCACATCACCCACAAATAAAATCTTCATTCTTTACTCCTTGCCGCAACACTGTTTATACTTCTTGCCACTGCCGCAAGGACAGGGATCGTTACGGCCGACCTTGGCCGTTTTCTTGACGGTGACCGTCTTTTTCTCACCCTCGCCGTGGCTCTGCCCCGTCACCTTGCCCACCGCTTGGCGCACGGCAATGCGCACACGGAAGACCATGCGCATCGTTTCGTAGCGGATATCGTCGATCATCTGGGCATACATATCGGCGCCCTCGTTGCGATAGGCCACCACCGGCTGCACATTGGCATAGGAGCGCAGGCTGATGCCCTGCTTGAGATCGTCCATCGCATCGATGTGCTCGACCCACTTGCTGTCTACCGTGTGGAGTAGCACCACACGCTCCAACTCCCGCATCTGCTCGGCGCCAAACTCGGCCTCACGGGCGGCAAACACCGCCTCGGCCCGCTCAATGAGAATCTGCTCCACATCGGCAGGGGTCAATTTTGCCAAGGCATCTTCCTCAAAGATCAGATCATTGGGCGTTAAGAACTGCCCCAAAAATTCATGGCGCAGCCCGTCAATATTCCAGGTATCGGGCGTGCCGACCAAGAAACGGGCGCAGGCATCGGCAATCACCGAATGGATCATGCCCATGATGCTTTCATGAATATCCTCGCCGCTCAGCACCTTGCGCCGCTGATCGTAGATGGTTTCGCGCTGTTTATTGATCACGTCGTCATATTCCAGCACGTGTTTACGCCGCTCAAAGTTCATATCCTCGACCTTTTTCTGAGCGTTCTCAATCATCGAGGTGAGCAGTTTATTTTCAATAGGCATATCCTCGTCGATATTGAGGGTGTTCATCATGGCCCGCATACGGTCGCCGCCGAACAGGCGCATCAGATCGTCCTCCAGCGACAGGAAGAAGCGGGAATAACCCATATCGCCCTGACGGCCGGCACGGCCACGCAACTGGTTATCGATACGGCGGGATTCGTGGCGTTCGGTGCCGAGAATGAACAGGCCGCCCGCCTCAACCACCGCTTTAGCCTCGGCGGTGCAGGCTTCCTTATGCTTATTATACAAATCCTGATAGAGCCGACGGGCGTTGAGGATGGCCTCATCCTCGGTCTCGGCATGGCCCGAAGCTTCATAGATCAAGTCCTCGGCAATGCCCATGCCCCGCATATCGGATTTTGCCATATAATCGGGGTTACCGCCCAAGCGAATATCAGTACCACGGCCCGCCATATTGGTGGCGATGGTGACCGCTCCGCTTCGGCCGGCCTGCGCAATAATCTCGGCCTCACGCTCATGGTATTTGGCATTAAGGATGTGAAAAGGCACGCCACGCTTTTTGAGCATACGCCCAAGCAGTTCCGACTTCTCAATCGAAATCGTACCCACCAGCACCGGCTGACGGCGCTCGTAGCACTCGACAATCTGATCGATGATGGCGTTGTATTTCCCCGCCACCGATTTATAGATCACGTCCTGCATATCCTCACGGATCATGGGACGGTTGGTGGGAATCTCCACCACGTCCATGCCGTAGATCTGGCGGAATTCTTCCTCCTCGGTCATGGCCGTACCCGTCATGCCCGACAGTTTATCATATAAACGGAAATAGTTCTGGAAGGTGATGGTGGCCATCGTCTTATTTTCTTTCTCAACGGTCACACCCTCTTTGGCCTCGATGGCCTGATGCAGGCCGTTGGAATAGCGGCGGCCGAACATCAGTCGTCCGGTAAACTCGTCAACAATAATCACGCCGTCTTCCCGCACCACGTAGTCCACGTCACGCTTCATGACGCCATAGGCACGAATGGCCTGATTGACATGGTGGAGCAGTTCCGAATTACTCCCGTCGGCCAGATTGGTGACCGAGAAGAACTTCTCAGCCTTGGCCATGCCGTTGGGGGTTAAAAAGGCCGATTTCGCCTTCTCATCCACCACATAATCGGCTTCATATTCTTCGATCGGCTTCTTGGTATCCTGCTCTAAGATGACCTCTTTTTTCATGGTACGCACCAAGGCGTTGGCACGGGTATACAGGTCGGTACTCTCCTCGCCCTGACCCGAAATGATCAGCGGGGTACGGGCCTCGACAATCAAGATCGAGTCGACCTCATCGACCACCGCAAAGGCGTGGCCACGCTGTACCATCTTTTCCTTATATAATACCATGTTATCCCGCAGGTAATCAAAGCCAAACTCGTTGTTGGTACCGTAGGTGATATCGCAGTTATAGGCCTCCCGCTTTTCTTCGGGGGTCATGCCGTGTACCGACAGGCCGACCGTCAGCCCCATATAGCGGTAGATACGGCCCATCTCCTCGCTGTCACGCCGCGCCAGATAGTCGTTGACCGTTACCACGTGAACGCCCTTGCCCGACAGGGCATTAAGGTATACCGGCAGGGTAGCCACCAAGG
>JAZKZU010000068.1:0-4465 GCA_045612825.1 Eubacteriales bacterium | reverse complement strand
TGGACCGGATCGGGCGTGCGGTGACGGAGCAAGAGCGGATTTTGATTGTGGGCGATTCGGATGCCGACGGCATTACGGCGACGGCGGTTTTATATCAATATTTGTGTTCGCTTGGCGCGGTGGTGACCTATTACACCCCGCCTACCGATGGCATTGCCGCTTTTTGGCGGGGAGAATGTCCGGAGATTACCTCGGGGATTGGGCTGATTATCACGGTAGATTGCGGGGTATCGGCGCTGGGTGAGGGGGACGGTTGCCTTGCGGCTGACGTGATTGTGACCGACCATCACGAGTGCAAGCGCGCCTTGCCGCAGGTATATGCCGTACTGGATCCCAAGCGAGAGGGAGAGACCTACCCCTACCCGCATCTTTCGGGGGCGGGCGTGGTGCTCAAACTGATTTATGCTATGGCAACCGTGCGTGGTAATGCGACGGAGGAATTATATCGGTATTGTGATCTGGTGGCGATTGGTACGGTGGCGGATGCCATGCCGCTGACCGATGAAAACCGTTCCTTGGTGAAGTTGGGGTTAAGGCAGATGCAAAACAAGCGGCGCTTGGGCTTGGAGATTTTGCTACGCAGCGCCGGATATAATTTTAATCGAGCCATTACCGCCTCCTGCGCCGGATTTGTGATTGCCCCTCGGCTGAATGCGGCGGGGCGAGTGGATCACTCGGAACTGGCTATTGAGTTATTGTGTACCGACAATGCCGCCAAGGCGCGGCAATACGTGGAGCAACTGACGCAGTTTAACCGAGAGCGTCAGCAGATTGAGAGTGTTGCGGTGGAAACGGCGGCTGCCATTGCCGAACAGGAATTGGAGCAAGAGGGACAGCGGTTGTTGTTCCTATGCGTGGAGGATTTACCAAACGGGATTGCGGGAATTGTGGCGTCGCGGTTGGTAGATCGGTATGCTTTGCCTTGTGTAGTTGTTTCGGTGAGCCACGGGATTGGGCGGGGCAGTGCCCGTAGTGTAAAAGGATTTAATATTTTTGCGGCGGTAGGGGATTGCGCCGAACTTTTAGAGGAGTTTGGCGGGCATGAACTGGCGGCCGGCTTTACGGTGAAGGCGGAGAAGATACCTGCCTTGCGGGAGGCGATGATGCGGCGTGCCGAGCAGACGGTTTCGGATGCGGGGTATGCGCCGGGGTTATTGGTTTCGGCGGTACTGGAGGTGGAACAGATTTCTTTAAATCTGGCGCATCAATTGCAGAAGTTAGAGCCGTACGGCATGGAGAATCCGCAGCCGTTATTTGTTACCCGAGAGGTGTTATTGGAGGAGTTGATGCCGCTTGCCAACATGAGGCATTTGCGGCTTGGTTTAGAAAAGAACGGGCACTCCTTTGCGGGGCTGATGTTTGGGCACACCATACGGGAGTTGCGGTGTTCGGCGGGGGATCTGGTGGATATCGTATATGCGTTGGATATTCATGCGGGGAAGCAATCTGAGCAGTTGCAGTTGATCATCAAAAAGATTGAGGTATCTCAATGTTGTTTGGTGGAAGGATATGAGAGCGAATACGAGCAGTTTATGGCGGGCACGCTGGAGCGGTTGCCCGAGCCTGCGGTACCGGATCGCAAGGACGTGATCGACGTTTACAGTTATCTGTTGCGGACGATGGGGGAGGCGGATGCCGATATGCCCCGTTATCCGACGGTGATGGCCAGACGCATTTCACGGGCATTCGGCAAGCCGTTTCACTATTCGCAGTTGATGCTGTCCCTTGGGGTATTGAGCGAACTGAAGATGGTGGAGTTGTCCCCGATGGGGCGGCAGGTGCGTATTCAGGTGAACTGTTGCAACGAGAAGAAAAATTTAACGCAATCAGCGCTATGGAAGCGGCTGAAAGGATAATATGGATTACAAAAAGAAATTGATCGACGGGATTTCTTCCCGTGGGACACAATTGGATATG
Organism: Eubacteriales bacterium; assembly: GCA_045612825.1. GTDB lineage: Bacteria > Bacillota > Clostridia > Oscillospirales > UMGS1783 > CAKSHC01. The sequence goes on along the minus strand of JAZKZU010000068.1, from coordinate 2,548 downwards.
GAAAAGATACTCCGTGCCTATGATATTGCCAAAGAGGTGCACGGGGATCAGATGCGTCAGTCGGGTGAGCCTTACATTTCCCAGCCGGTTGAGGTGGCTTTGATTTTGGTGGGGATGGACTGTGACACCGACACGGTAGTGGCGGCTCTCTTACATGACACCTTAGAAGATACTGATTTATCGCCGACCACCATCCGTAAGGAGTTTGGGCCTGATGTGTTGTTGATCGTTGACGGGCTTTCCAAACTGAGCAAGATCAACTACAACACCGAAGAGGATGAGCAGGCGGAGAATCTGCGCAAGATGTTGCTGGCGATGGTGCAGGACATCCGAGTGATTCTCATTAAACTGGCCGACCGTTTACACAATATGCGTACCCTTTCTTTCAAGACGGAGGCCAAGCAGAGGGAGATTTCCTTTGAGACGATGCAGATTTTTGCGCCGTTGGCCGACCGATTGGGTATGCGGCGGATCAAGGCGGAGTTGCAGGATATTTCGTTATCCTATCTTGATCCGATCGGGTATGCCGAGATTGAGCGTGACATTAACGCCATTTACGATCATGGCGATCAGATGCTGCGGGCGGTGAAGGAGAAGATGTCGGCCCGATTTGAGGAGGCCAACATCAAGTTCAGCATTGATTCCCGTATTAAGCAGATATACAGCGTATACAACAAGATGTATACCCAAAATCACACCTTTGATGAGATTTACGATCTGTTTGCGGTGCGAGTGATTGTGGACAGTGTACCCGATTGTTACAACGTATTGGGTATGATTCATGATATGTTTACGCCGCTTCCCGGGCGGTTTAAGGATTATATTTCGACGCCTAAGCCGAATATGTATCAGTCCTTACACACGGTAGTTCTCTCCCGTGAGGGGGTATCGTTTGAGGTGCAGATTCGCACGTGGGAGATGCATCGGGTGGCGGAGTTTGGTATTGCGGCGCACTGGAAATATAAGGGCGGCATTACCGGCAGCGATTCGATTGACAGTAAGTTGGAATGGATTCGTTCGCTACTGGAAGAACAGGGCGAGCACACCGACAATGAAGATTTCATGCGGGATCTGAAGGTGAATTTATTCGCCGATCAGGTTTTTGTTTTCACGCCAAAAGGTGACGTGATCAATCTGCCTGCGGGGTCGAACCCGATTGACTTTGCCTACAACATTCACACGGCGGTTGGTAACAGCATGATCGGGGCTAAGGTAAACGGTAAGATTGTAGAACTATCCTATGCGCTAAGCAACGGTGACGTGGTAGAGGTATTGACGACCTCGGCGCAGAGGGGGCCGTCCCGTGATTGGTTGAATATTGTGCGCACCAATGGGGCGCGCGCGAAGATTCGTCAGTATTTCAAGCGTGAGAAGCGGGAAGAGAACATTGTTAAGGGGCGGGACGACATTGAGCGGGAGATGCGCAAGAACGGCATGCCGCTTAGTGGAGAGGTTCATGATACCCTGCTGGCTTCGGTATGTTCTCGATTCTCGATGAAGGATGAGGAAGAACTGTATGCGACAGTGGGTTACGGTGGCTTATTGATCACCAAGATCATGCCGAAGATGATTGACGAATACCGTGCCATGCGCAAGCCTGCGGCGCCGGAGATTACCAAGGTGGACGGCAAGGTGCCTGTGTCCCGTGCGTCGGGCGGTGTTATCGTAGAAGGCATTGATAACTGTCTTGTCAAGCTTTCGCATTGTTGCAATCCCTTGCCGGGGGACGATATTGTTGGGTTTATTACCCGTGGATACGGGGTATCGGTGCACAAGAGTGACTGTCCTAACGTCAAGAACATGATCGGTACGGCCGACGGGGCGGCACGGTTGATTGGGGTGTCGTGGGATTATTATGAGGATAAGTGGTTTGCGGCGACCCTTAACATTTTGGCGCACAACCGTATCGGCTTGGCGGCCGACGTGACGACGGCGTTGGCGACTTTGCACGTGATGATCCATCAACTGTCGGCACGGGAGATGAATGAGGATGAAGTAGTGCTGACCGTTACCATAGACATTAAAAATCTTGGGCATTTGGAGTCGGTGACCAGCCGTTTACGTAAGATTCCGAGTGTGATTCAAATTACCAGAGGAGTAAACTGATGAAGATAACCTGTTTGCCGCTTGGGCCGCTTCAGACCAACTGTTATATTCTAAAGGACGAAACCAGCGGGGCGGGGGTTGTGATTGACCCCGGTTTCCATGCCGAGAGTATCCTGTCGGAGATTGAGGCGGTGGGTGTTGGTGTAAAGTATATCCTCTTTACGCATGGGCATTATGATCACACCTTTGCGGGGCGTGCGGTGGCTGAGCAGACGGGGGCGCAGGTGATCATGAACGGGGCGGATGCGGCGCTGTTTGAACAGGGTGGCGGCATTACCCGATACGTATTTCCGCCCAAGTCGGAGCAGATGATGCGGGAGGCGTATATTCGGCCGCATCGGTTGGTTTTTGATGGGGACACGCTGGATGTCGGTGATCTTCATTTTGAGTTTCGCTCGGTGCCCGGGCACACGGGTGGGAGTATGTTGATTTTGTGCGGGGA
>JAZKZU010000067.1:0-7319 GCA_045612825.1 Eubacteriales bacterium | reverse complement strand
CGACTTGCTCGCCCGACTGCACCCCGCCAGCATCAACAACATCAATAGCACTCCGATTCCACGCTTCATTCTTGCTTCTCCTTTACCAGTTTATCGGCAAACTGCGCCACCGTCACCGCCACGAGAACCAGCCCGCAGCCGATCCACTCCTGTGCGCTCAACCGCTCGCCCAAAATCACCCAGCCCGCAAGCAGGGCAAACACCGATTCCAAGCTCATCAGCAAGGTCGCCAAGGTCGGTTGCAAAAACCGCTGCCCCACCATCTGCAGGGTGTAGGCCACGCCCGAGGACATCACGCCCACGAACAACAGCGGCCAAAGCGCCGCCACCCATTGCTCGGGCGAGGTGCTCTCAAACAGCAAACTCCCCACCGACGATATCACGCCCGCCGTGCCAAGCTGCACCACCGATAGCATCACCGCGCAGGTCTGCCCCACAAAATGATCCACCAGCAGAATCTGCACCGCATAGACAAGCGCACACCCCAGCACCAGCAGGTCTCCCTGCTCAAAGGTGAAACTCTCGGTGATCGATAGCAGATACGTCCCCGCCATCGCCACCGCTACGCACGGCCAAACTGGCCACGCCACACGCTTGCCCAGCACCAATCCAAAAATAGGAACCATTACTACATACAAAACGGTCAGAAATCCCGCCTTGCCTGCGCCCGTCTGCGCCACGCCGGCCTGTTGCAGGCCGCTGGCCAGCGCCAAAGCGACACCGCAGGCCACGCCGCCCAGTAGTACCGCACGGTGTCGCCGCACGATCCCCGCCTGTTTTTCCTTATGTACCGCCAAAAGGGCCACGGGCAACACCGCCGCCGCCCCGATAAAGGAGCGCCCCGCCGTAAAGGCCATGGGCGGCAAACTCTCCGCCCCCATATATTGCGCCACAAAGGCCGATCCCCAGATCACGGTGGTGATCAGCAGGCACAAGATTCCAATCCAACTTTTGTTTTTCATCCTTTTCCTCTATTCATCATTCATCATTCATTATTCATCATTCATCATTTCAAACGCCAAGCAGAGCGATGGAGAAATGCGGAATGATACATGATAAATGCAAAATCACCAATTTCTCATGCGCCCGCCTCATCGAAAGAAAAGGAATGCCCTGTGCATTCCTTTTCGGTCAGACCTTATTTTGCAGTCTGTTTTTATTTCGTTAAGAATAGTACACCTAAGGTAGCAGGGCCACAATGACAGGAAATCGTACAGGAAGCACGGCTGACCAGAATTTCGCCAAAGTCATGATGCTTGACCAGTTCCTCACGCACAATCTCGACCATCTTTTGATCGATGCCCGAATGGGTGATGAAAACAAGGGAGGTGTCAATATCGGGATAGAGCGCCATCTGATCTTTGACGTAAGAAACCAGCACCTTGCTCAGATCGCCTCTGTACTTCTTGTCCACCTTCATCGCCCCGTCTTCCTCGGTGTGCACCTTGATGGAGGGCTTGAGTTTAAGCAGGTTTGCGCCAAAGGCCAGCACAGCCGAGCAACGGCCGCCCGCCGCCATGAATTCCAGCGTGTCCAGCACGAAGGAAGCGTGCGACTTGTTGCGCAACCCTTCAATCGCCGCCGCAATCTCGGCCGCCTCCATGCCCTGCTCCCGCAGTTCGCAAGCCTTGAGCACCAGCAGTCCAATGCCCGTCGACAGGTTCTTGGCGTCGATTACGAATACCTTGCCGTCAAACTCCTCGGCCGCCATACGGCAGTTGTTGTAGGAGGAGGAAAGGGCCGAACCCAAGGTCAGATGCACCACCGTGTTGCCCGCCTCGACCATCGGAGTGAAGAAATCCATATACTCACCCATGCTGATGGCGCTCGTCTTGGGCAGGGATTTATGATCCCAATAGGCCGCATACAGGTCATCGGGCGTGATGTCTACGCTGTCGATATACTCCTTATCATCCAGATTGATATGATAGGGCATGGTGGGAATGTTATATTGTTCAATTTTTTCCTGCGGCAGATCGCAGGTTCTGTCTGCACTGATAATAACCATGTTCATACTCCTTTAACAAATTACCTACATTATAACAGAAAATCTTGCCCCCGTCAAGTTGACGAAACCACCTTTTTGGGGTACAATAAAAGGTATGAAACCTTTATTGATCTTAGCGCCCATGCGCTCGGAAATGGATCGGTATATCCCGCTCCTCCATCACCAAACCTCCCTCGGCCACCGTGCCCTCTTTCAGGGCCACGTCGAGGGCTTTCCCCTTGCTGTGCTGGGCACCGGCATGGGGCTGACCAATACCGTCGCCGGCCTTCTGGCCGCCCTGCCGCTGGTCGACCCTTGCGCCGTCCTCTCCCAAGGCACCGCCGGCGGACACGTCGATTGGCTCAAAGTCGGCGATATCGTCTGCGCCACCCGCTTTGTCTACGGCGACTCCCGCAAGGGCAAAGAACCCCTGCCCGTCGAAACGGCTGATGGCTTGGTCGAAAGCATCGACGCCCATCCCCATTTTGTCAAATTCGGCGAAAATCATAACCTCCCCCTCGGCCCGATCACCTCGGGCTACGCTTGGCGCACCGATGCGGGAGAACTTACCGCCTGCCATAAGAACACGGGCAGTTTGTGCGAGGAAATGGAGGATGCCGCCGCCGCTCAGATCTGTCGGGAATGGGGCGTGCCCCACGGCAGTCTGCGTGTCATTTCCAATAACCACCTGCGTCCCGACGGCCATTACGACATCGCCACCGCCACCAAATTGCAGGACTTTATCTTATCTTGTATCAAAAACGGAGAACTACACCTGTGAAAACCAATTACCATACCCACACCTTCCGTTGCAAACACGCCGTGGGCGACGATGAGGCATACGTTTTAACCGCCATCGCCAACGGCTTTGATGTGCTCGGCTTTGCCGACCATTGCCCGTGGCCTTTCATTACCGGCTACCGCAGCGGCATCCGCATGGAACCCGAAATGCTCGAGGATTATATTCATAATCTCTCCCTGCTGCGGGAAAAATATAAGGAACGCATCGATGTGAAAATCGGGCTGGAATGTGAATATTTTGAAGACTATATCCCGTGGCTGACCACCATCGCCGCCCAAAAGGGGATCGACTATCTGATCTTCGGCAACCACTTTGCTCAGTCTGAGGAAACCGGCTCTCGCTACTTCGGCAACGACTGCGCCACCCCTGAACGGCTCGAAGAATACCGTGTGAGCGCGCTGGCCGGCATCAATTCGGGTGTCTTTGCCTACATGGCCCACCCCGACCTGTTTTTGCTCACCTACCCCGCCTTCGATACCCGAGCCGAGCAGGTCTCCCGAGAAATCTGCCGCGCCGCCGCCATTATGGATCTGCCTTTGGAGTTCAACATCTCCGGCTTCCGCCCCAGCGCCGAGTGCCACCGTGGCTTCCCCCACCCCGACTTTTGGCGCATCGCCGCCGAGGAGGGCAATAAGGCCATCATCGGGGTCGATGCCCATTCCCACACCGCCCTCACCGCCCACGAGGACTATGTCCGTGCCGTTGCCATTTTAGATCAACTCCATATCGAAAGGATCGAAACGTTATGAAAAAGACCACACTGCGTGCCTATGCCCGCCTGATCGCCCGCAAAGGCGCAAACGTGCAGAAAAATCAGCCCGTCATCATCACTGCCGAGCTCGACCAGCCCGAATTTGTCGAAATGCTCACCGACGAGTGCTATAAGGCCGGCGCTTCCCGTGTCGAGGTCAGGTGGACACACCAGCCCCTCACCCGCTTAGACGTGCGCCATTGCAAGGAAAAGGTGCTCTCGGCCGTGCAGGACTGGGAACTGGAAAAGATGAAATATCAGGAGCAAACCCTCCCCGCCATGATCTACCTCGAGTCGGACGACCCCGACGGTCTGCGTGGCATTAATCAGGAGAAATATACCAAGGCCCTCCAAGCCCGCCGCAAGGCCTTCAAGCCCTTCCGTGAGCGGATGGACAACCATTACCAGTGGTGCATCGCCGCCGTCCCCGGCGTCAAATGGGCAAAAAAATTGTTCCCCCACCTCTCCAAAAAACAGGCCGTGGAAGAACTGTGGAAGGCCATTTTAAAGGCCGCCCGTGCCGATGTCGACCCCATCAAACAGTGGGACGAACATAACGCCAATCTCGCCAACCGTTGCGCTTGGCTCAACTCCTTGGGTCTTACCGAGTTGCGCTACCGTTCCGATAACGGCACCAGCCTTACCGTCGGCCTCATCGACCGCACCCGCTTCGTCGGCGGCGCAGGCGATACCGCCGAGGGCGTTACCTATAACGCCAATATGCCCTCCGATGAGATTTTTATTACTCCCATGAAAGGCAAGGCCGAGGGCACGGTCGTGTCCACCATGCCCCTGTCCTATCAGAGCGAACTGATCGAGAACTTCTCCATCACCTTCAGGGACGGCAAGGCGGTATCGTGGCAGGCCGAGAAGAACGGCCACCTGCTCGATAAACTCATGAGCATGGACGAAAACGCAGGCTATCTGGGCGAATGCGCCCTCGTCCCCTACGATTGCCCCATCAACCAGTTGGGTATCCTGTTCTACAATACCCTCTTTGACGAGAACGCCTCCTGTCATCTGGCGCTGGGCTCGGGATATAGCGAATGTCTGGAAGGCTTTGAAACCCTCTCGTACGAGGAGTGCACCGCAAGGGGCGTCAACGACTCCATCGTCCACGTCGACTTCATGATCGGCGCGCCCGACCTGTCCATCACCGGCATCGATAAAAACGGCAAAGAAGTGCCCATCTTCGTCAATGGAAATTGGAGTTGATCTATAAATTTATAATGTCCCCACTTACGCTCCCCTTAGGAATAAGGGGAGCGTATCGAATCATCTTTTTTTACTCGATGACAAAAACAAAAGCCACCCAATCGGGTGGCTTATTGTTTTGGCCTATCAATTATTCAGAGTAGTACTCAACAACCTGGTCAACCAGAGGACGATAGTACTCGATGTCTGCTGCACCTTCGCCGCCAACATAGGCAACGGGAGCATCACACTTGAGCCACCAATTCTCAGCAGAATCGGTGAAGTTTTCGCCACGGAACAGAGCATCCAGAGTCTCAACCGACTTCTCACCCTCGTCAAACAGAGGCTGAGCTACCAGACCGGCGATAACGCCGTCGGCAACCAGGCCAATGTTATACTCGGTGTAGTCCACACCAACAACGATCAGCTTCTTGCCGGTCTGCTGCATAGCGAGGTCCCAAGACTGGCAGGAACCACCGGTGGTGCCGAAGCCGGCAACGATGTCAGGGTTGGCATTGATGATACCAACGATCTTGGCGGAAGCAGAAGACAGCTCCATGCCCTCAAATACTACTTCAGCAATCTTGAAGTTCGCGCCGGAATCCTTGATCGCCTTACGGAAAGCGTCCGAAGCGGCGTTCTCGGTAACGTTAGCGCCGGCCTGGGTGTTGCCGATGGTACCGGAGGTGATACCGGCCTTGGCCAACTGCTCGAGCATGAATTCGCCGGCTGCATAGCCGTACTCTTTCGCCTGCGCGCAGATGTTACGGGAGATGAAGTCCTTGGTGTCAATATACTCATGAGCAAAGTGAGGAACTACGAAGTAGCACATATCGCTCATGTCACGCATGAACTGGTAGAAGCTGTCGTCACCCGACCAGAGCAGAGCGCCTTCGCAACCGTTGGCGATAACCGACTCAAACTTGGTCATAAGCTCCTGAATAGAGCCTTCATCCAGACCGCCGATGATGGCGTTGTAGCCCATATCCGTACCGGCGGTAAGGAAGGCCATCTGAACGATACGGTGAACGGGATGGTTCATAGAACCCATCATGATCGCAATGGTGGTATCCGCGGGATTGTGCTCGCCGGCAGGGCCAACATTGCTGGTGCTGGTGCCGCCGCAGCCGACCAGAACGCCGACCATCAGCAGAACAGCAAGCAGTACTGCAATTGCCTTTTTCATTTTCTTTTTCTCCTATTGTAGAATTTTTATCTGCCTCCCCGCAAGGCCAATGCAAGGGGGCTATCTTACAGATACATTATACAAGATAATTTTTCAAATTGCAAGCACATATTGAATGTTTTTCATTTGATACATTTTGTTCATTTTTACTAAAATTTTTCATTTATCATTCATCACTCAACATTTATCATTTCAAACGCCAAGCGGAGAGATAGGGAAATGATAAATGATGAATAATATATAATAAATGAAGAATAATAACTAACAACCGATTTGACAACGTCATACCTGTATGATATAATACCTATAACTGTATTGTTCGTGATTTTTTACAAAGAAACACCAACAACGTCTGGCGAAACGCGTCAGGCTTATTTCTATATGGAAAAAAGGAGAATCAATTTGTCACAATCCAATCCAAACAAGCCCCAAAAACGCTATTACAAACCCCGCAAACCCATCGCCAACCGCCCCAAGGTGCAAAAGCCCAAAAGCAAACTGCGCATCATCCCTTTAGGGGGCTTAGGCGAGGTCGGTAAAAACCTCACCGCCATCGAATACGAAAACAACGTCATTATGATCGACTGCGGTATGACCTTCCCCGACGAGGATATGTACGGGATCGACTATGTCATTCCCGATATTACCTACCTCAAAACCTGCGGGAAAAATATTTTAGGCATCTTCCTCACCCACGGCCATGAGGACCATATCGGCGCCCTCCCCTATGTCCTGCGTGATCTGCAGGTGCCCGTCTACGGCACGAAAATGACGCTGGGCATCGTCCGTGGCAAACTCAAAGAGCATCATCTCGACCGCACCGCCATTTTAATGGAAATCGCCGCCGGTGATACCGTCAAGCGTGAGCCTTTCGCCGTCGAGGCCATTCGGGTCAACCACTCGATCGCCGATGCCGTAGCCTACGCCATCCACACCCCCGTCGGCGTCATTGTCCATACCGGCGACTTTAAGATCGATACCACCCCCATCATGGGCGAGCCTATCGACCTGACCCGCCTTGGCGAGCTGGGTCGTAAAGGCGTGCTTTGCTTAATGAGCGACTCGACCAACGCCGAGCGGGAAGGCTCTACCGCCTCCGAGCGTAGCGTCGGCAGTACCTTCGAGCATATCTTCTCCCAAAAATCCAATCGGGATCGGCGCATCATCGTGGCCACCTTCGCTTCCAACGTCTCCCGTGTCCAGCAGGTCATCAACGCCGCCGTCCACGCCGGCCGCAAGGTCGCCGTATCGGGGCGCAGTATGCTCAATGTGCTCACCGTGGCGCAGGAACTGGGCTATATGGTCATCCCCGACGGTACGCTGGTCGACCTCGACCGCATCAACCAATTCCCCCCCGAGCAAATGTGCCTGATTACCACCGGCTCTCAGGGCGAGCCCC
>JAZKZU010000066.1:0-3115 GCA_045612825.1 Eubacteriales bacterium | reverse complement strand
ACCGCAGCCGCTACGGCCGTTGTTGTTGCAGGCAAGGATCCACACCAAGAACAGGATAATGATGATCCAGAGCCAGTCGTTTCCTTCGAACAGATTGCATAAGCAGTTATTCATAATGAGCACCTCTTTCTTAGTCTTCACTATTATCATATGTGAAAGAGCGAATTTGGTGCAGGAGGTAAGAATGAAAAAGAGTGTAAAAATTTTGATGGCCGCCGTAGCGGTGGTTGTGCTGGTGGCGGTCGGTGTGATCGGCTTTGTTTTTGCCGAAATTCATGCCGTGGGCCGCAAGGACGGGGAAGTAACGGTTGAGATTCCCCAAGGTGCGGGCGCCTCGGCCATAGGCCGTGTTTTGCAGGACAAGGGCGTGATTGGGAACGCCTTGATCTTCCGCTTGTATACCTATGGCAAGAACTATGCCTTCCAGTACGGTTCTTTTACCCTTAATCCGTCGGATGGGTATAAAGTTCTGGTTGAGGATCTTCAGCAGACGCAGGCGCTTCGGGATACGGTGACGCTGACCGTGCCCGAGGGGATGGAAGTGCGTGAAATTGTGGATATGCTGGTGGCGCTGGAGCTGGGCACGAAGGAGGAGATCAAGCAGATCATCAATACCTATAATTTTGATTTCCCGCTTCTCTCGCAGATGCCGACCGATACCGAATACCGCTTAGAGGGATATCTGTTCCCCGACACCTATCAGGTGTATAAAGAGGCATCGACCGAGAATATTGTTTCCATCATCCAGCGTATGCTCGATAACTTCCAGAGCAAGACGGCCGACCTGCAGGCGCAGGCGGATAACTGGAATGAGGTTATCATTTTAGCCTCTATCATTGAGCGAGAGGGACAGAAAGCGGAGGAGTTGCCGCTCGTGTCCTCGGTCTTCCATAACCGTATCAATCAAGGTATTAAATTGGAGAGTTGCGCTACCGTGCAGTATATCTTGGAGGAGCGCAAGCCGATTCTGACTTGGGCGGATACCGAGATTGATAATCCGTATAATACCTATATGTATCAGGGCTTAACCCCCGGACCGATTGCCAATCCGGGGCTGGCGGCCATCGAGGCGGCTATGAACCCTGCCACCAGCGATTATCTGTTCTTTGTGGCCAAGAATGACGGAAGCCATCTGTTCGGCCGCACTTATCAGGAACATTTGAATAACATCGAGGCTGTTTCTTAATGAAAGAGATACAAGAACCTTATATCGGTCGGTTTGTAGATGGGTTTTATGCCGACCATCAAGGACAATTAGGCGAGCTGGAACGCCAAGTGCGGGCGGAGGGATTGCCTGTAGCCCGTCGGGACGTGATTGCCCTGCTTGAATTTTTATGCCAAACTTCCCATCCCAAACGGATTTTGGAGATCGGGACGTGCGTGGGCTTTTCGGCGCTGGTCATGCGCTCGGTCTGCCCGCCGGAAACGCAGATTACAACGGTGGATCGCTATGCCTATATGATCGACCGTGCCAAGGAAAACTTCAAAGCCTTTGCGGCCGAGAATATCTCATTGATCGAGGGTCAGGCCGCCGAGGTGTTACCGCAGTTGGCAGGGCCGTACGATCTGATTTTCTTGGATGCGGCCAAGGCGCAGTATCCTCGGTTTTTGCCCGAGTGTGTGCGGCTGTTGGAGAAGGGCGGCATCTTTATTGCCGATAATGTGCTGTGCGGCGGCATTGTGGCGGGCGCGCCATTGGAGAGCCGGCGGGATAAAACAACGGTGACCCGCATGCACGAATTTTTGGAGATGGTGAAAAGCGATGAGCGGCTGACGGCGCAGGCATTACTGCCCGTTGGGGACGGCGTGGTGCTTTTCAGAAAGAAGGAACAATGAAAAAGGCAGAACTGCTGGCACCGGCCGGCGATCTGGAAAAATTATATACCGCCATTGACTATGGTGCCGATGCCGTGTATACCGGCGGGGAGATGTTCTCGTTGCGCACCGCCTGTGACAATTTCTCGGTGGAAGATATGGCCAAGGGCGTGGAGTATGCCCACCGTTTTGGCAAAAAGGTCTATCTGGCCTGCAACTGTTTTCCTCATAACCATGAAATTGCTCTTCTGCCCGAGTATATACAGAACATGGCGCAGGCGGGGATTGACGGGTGTATCGTCAGCGATCTGGGGTCGTTCTCGGTCATTCGGGAAACCTGTCCCGATCTGAAAATGCACATTTCTACCCAGGCCAGTACCGCCAACTACGCTTCCTGTATGGCGTGGTATCGGTTGGGGGCGAAGCGTATCGTACTGTCAAGAGAACTGAGTTTGCGGGAGATTACCGAGATTCGCCGTCGGATTCCTGCCGATCTGGAACTGGAAACCTTTGTGCACGGCGCGGTCTGCGTGTCCCATTCGGGGCGGTGTCTGCTTAGCGATTATATGGCTGGTCGCAGTGCCAACCGTGGCGATTGCGCCCATTCCTGCCGCTGGAAATACGCCTTGGTCGAGGAGCAACGCCCTGGGCAGTATATGCCTATTAGCGAAACCGATACCGGCACCTTTATCATGAATTCCAAGGATCTGAATATGATCCGTCACCTGCCCGAAATGCTCATGGCGGGCATCGATTCGCTTAAAATTGAGGGGCGGGTGAAGAGTTCCTATTACGTGGCCTCGATCGTGTCGGCCTACCGCCGTGCCCTCGATACCTTCTATGAGGATATGGACGAATATATGGAGAAGCGGGACGAATTTTTCGAGGATACCTGCAAGGTGAGCCATCGGGAGTATTTTACCGGCTTCTTTTTAGAAGATCCCAAGCGGGAGGGGCAACAGTACGGCAGCGCCAGTTATATTCGTGACTGGGAGGTCTGTGCGCAGGTGTTGCGGTACGATGCCTTGCGAGGGCTGGCGTTGTGCGAACAGCGCAACAAATTTTTCCAAGGCGATACGCTGGAGGCCCTTTATCCGCAAGGGGATCGGATCACCTTTGATGCCGATATTTTGCTGGATGAGCAGTATCAGCCCATCGCTTCCACGCCCCATGCCGCCATGCGCTTTTATGTGAAAGTACCTAAGATGCTGCCCAAGGGTGCCTACCTGCGGCGGCCGCTAAGAAAGTAATATGTGGTGGTATTTGTTAGGGGTTTCGGTTGTGGCGGCGGTAGTGACCG
>JAZKZU010000065.1:0-1465 GCA_045612825.1 Eubacteriales bacterium | reverse complement strand
AACTAAAACCAAAGGTTTTAATATCACTTTGCCGTAAGGCAAAATAAAACTGTGAGACCTATGTAATATAAAAAGAAATTGGGAGAAACTTCTTTACGAAGTGTCTCCCAATAGTCTGTTTTTTATCGGTTGCGGGATTGGATGATAAGTAGAGTCCCTGTTTGGGTGGTTATGACGGCATGGTCGGTCGTAATCTCATTGCTTACCCCTAACGGGAAAGCGGGGGTGAGGGTGGCATTTTCAAGCGGATAGGCAGTGCCGACCAGCGAAACGCCGCGGCAATCGCCGCCAAAGGCAAAGACCGAGAGGGTAAACCCGTCACGGCGGGGAAGTGCTACACAGTCACGGCACAGCAGGATCTCGGTATCCTGATCGAGGATGCGGGCAGGGAGCCCATGGTCGAGAGCGTAGGCGAGGGTTTGGATCGAGGCGACCGAATGATCGAACCGACCGCCAAGGCCGCCGACAATGACCAGTTCCCGACAGTTTTTCTTGATGGCGTATTTGACGCAGGCCATCAGATCGGTATCATCCTTGCACACCGGCAGGCGGATGGACGGGCCGTCAAAGCAGATGGTTCCCGAATCGCCGTCCCCGATATACAGGTGAGGGCGGATGCCTTCCTGCAGGGCCAGATCGAGCCCCGCATCAGCGCATAGAATATAATCATTCGGTTGTATGGATACGGCTTGCCGGATTGTGCCTTCGATATAGCCGCAGATAATTATGCATCGGTTCACGGTATCACCTCACTTCCATTATAATACTTTTTCGGGAATAGGCAAGAGGATTTTTAGGATTGACTTTTTTGTTTTACCGTGATACCATGATATAGGGTGATACAATGAATGAGAAATTGAGAAATAAAGAGACAGAGCAGTTGTTTTTGGCCTTGGCATCTCTGGAGAACGTGGAGGAGATCGAGGCTTTTTTTGACGATCTGTGCACGGTAAACGAGATCAAATCCCTTTCCCAGCGATTGGAGATTGCCAAGTTATTGCGCAGTGGGACGCCGTATACGGAGATCGTACGCCGCACCGATTCGAGTACGGCCACCATTACTCGTGTGAATCGTTGCTTGCAGTACGGCAGTGACGGGTATACCATGGTATTGGATCGACTGGACGGTAAGGCATGAGTTATCAAGCGTTATCCCGTGTGTACGATGGATTTTTCGAGCGGGAGTATCATGAAAAGATCGTGCGGCGGTATCGGCGTATTCTGCAACGGTTTGGTGCGGCTGGCGGGAAGATTCTGGATCTGGGTTGCGGCACGGGGCGCCTGGCTTTGGCCTTTGCCCGTGCGGGGGCGCAGGTGTGCGGCGTGGATCCCGATGCCGATATGATTGCTTGCGCTAAAGAAAAGAGCGGAGAACTGCCGATTGAATGGCGGGTGGCAACCTTGCCGATGGTGGCGGGGGAAAACTGTTTTGATGCCGTTACGGCTTCGCTGGATGTGGTTAACC
>JAZKZU010000064.1:0-3558 GCA_045612825.1 Eubacteriales bacterium | reverse complement strand
TGTATCTTGGGAAGGTGAATTTTGCGCCCAATTAACCTGAGCATTACCTAAAGCGTGATCAACCGCATCGTTGGAAAACCCTAAACTAATTAAATGGTTTTGAGCGTCAATTTTGGTAACTTTTCCACTATACCTATCAATATAGTCCGTTAGGAAAGTGGTAGCAAAAAGGCCCCAATCCACATTAGCATTCTTTATGCCATAAGTTGCATGTGCTGCCGTAAACCCATAATCATTTATCAGTATTTCTCTTACTAATTCAGGAGACACGGAAGCATATAGTTTAGCAATTTCTTCGGTAGCTTCAACCGCTTGCTGGTTTTTGCTTTTTTGACTGGAATTTAGCTGTATTGTTGAGGAAGTTTGAGAAGGCGCAGGCGTGTCTACTTTTGGCTCTTCAACCACAATGGCATCTTTTGTGATTTTGAAGGTAAATTGTCTCAAATCCTCTTCATATGCATCAGACATAACCTCAATAGATAATTCAAAATCATCTGTGCTAAGGGCGGGGAAGACGATAATTCCTGAGCTCGAAACGCCAGTCACTAATTCAAAGGGTATCTCATCATAATTAGCCTCATAATTGCTTTTCGATTCGTATTGTTTGCCGTTTTGAACTATAATGGGATTAAAAATATTTAGCGTTGCACTGCCATTATTTGTTGCCGTTGCATATACTCTTGTTTCTCTTTCAGAAAATTCAACCTTATCAATAGAAATAGAGTACCCGTGTTTTTCTTGTTTAAGGTTTTCGGGGGTTACAGTTGCTGTGGTTGGCGCCATAACATCAATATAGGTGGCTTTTTGCAGATCTGCAGATATAACTAGAGGGACATATAGCTTAGCGCCATAGGAGTTTGAGTATTTATGTAGCGAGTCAATATATCCGGTACATACAATATAGTCATCCTGTTTTATTTCCACATCCGAGGAATAATAAATCATCAAATTCTGTTCACAGGTTTCAGGATCCAACCAAATTTGAATACCTTTGGCGTTTCCGTTATCACCAATCACCTGGAATACTTGCCCCTTAATCTGAACGTGATATCCTCGATATTCCTTAGCGTTTGTATATACTTCATTTGTCATCTCGACAAAAACAGGATTTCCTTCTTTATCGAATTTAGGCTTAGTGTTACGGGTAAGCAGTAAAACCGTTCCCAAAACAAGCGCAAGTAACACAACACCCGCTACAATCCAAACCCACGCTTTTTTAAAGAAAGGTTTCTTAGTCGAATTTACAACTTCAACAGCTTCAATGTTTTCGATTTCTAAATTTTCGCTTTGAGCAGCAGCTTTAATGGGGTAGCCACATTGTGGACAGAGAGTGCACTGGTCAGAAATTTTTTTCTTGCATTCAGGACATTTAATAAGTGCCATAATTATGTTTTCCTTATTGTTATTTTAAAAATGTTTAAGCAAATGAATTTGTGGATGCTATAAAATCCATATTTCATACACCTCACGGCGGCATAATACCACATTTTGCCAGAAAAGTCAACATGACCGCCGACAGTGTCATCATTGACAAATTATGTATAAAGCAGTAAAATAGCCCTAGAAATATACGAGGAGTATGCTTATGGGGTTCTTATTAAAAGCCCTGGGCGTCGGCCTAGCAGTTGCCGGTGCCAGAAAAATCATGCATAACATCGAAGAAGAAAACAGCCGGAAAAATACCGTCTGCCGTTTTGATGGAGAAATTTCCAAAGAAGAGTTTTATGTTATGGTCAAGCGTGGCGGAAAAGGAATCCGGCGCATTACAAGTCTGTATGCCGAGGGAACAATGGTCTGCGGCACGGTTCGTTCTCAGAGTGGTATTTCTGATTGGTGCTTCCGTATCGATTTCAACGACTACGGAGAACTGACTGGTACATACTGGATCTCTACAGATAACAATGATTCCGACATTCCCAAGATAGTTGCTGATCGTATTGCGCAGCAAATCAGTGATTACCCGGATTGCATGGATGATGCTTTTGAGGATGAACACTACCGAAAAGAGCGCCCAGCGGGACTGCGTGGGCAGGCCGTAGCGTACTGCCCGTGCTGCGGAAAGCAAAATCATTACGAGGATGCAAAGTTCTGTGGGTATTGCGGAGTGCGTTTCCGCGTCTAACTGTACAGAGGAAGCATTAGGTAAGATGGTCGCATATGTGTGGGGGTGTAACATGTGACAAATTTTGAATGGTTAAAGAGCTTGGATGCGCTGCGGTATTTCCTGTTGATTGTGTGGATCTTGGCGATTTGGCCGATGATATTTAAGGCGTTTATAAAAAAAGATGAGGCGTGATGCCTCATCTTTTTTAGTGAATAGTGAATAAGTTCGGTAGAAACCTACGGTTTCTTTGAATTCAGGGGATATTGATGACCGTTTTGCCTTTTCGTTGGGCAAGTGCCATGAACTTAGCGGCGCCGCCGTAACTGGCTCGCACATGGGTCACGACATACTCGGCTTGGTCGAGCATCCAATGGTTGCGCCGATCAACAGCAAAACGGCGGGGTACGGTTTCTAACCCTTCGGGGTAGACGGTAGGTTCTTCTCGGCTTTGCGTAGGAAGATAGGCTAAGACGACAGCATAGGAAATATGGGGATGGAATTTTTGCATCATCTTTAGGATCTCGGTTACCTGTTGATCGAAAAAACCTTGATGGCCGACATAAAAACGATCTACCTTTTTATTTTCAATGAGATCTCGCAGGATATCGGTTAATTCCCGTGAAAGATCTGTATACGTATCGCGATGCCCGAAAAACGTGCACGTCATAGTAACACCACCCATAAATATAGTATACTCAAAATAAGTATACTTGCAACACAAACGGTGAAAATAATCTTAAAATATACTCAAAATAAGATTTTGGGTGATACGATGAGGAATAAAGAGAATAAGCATTTAGGGATTGAGATTGATCCGCAGTTGCACGCAAAACTCAAATATATTGCCAAATACGAAGATCGGTCGATCAATGGACAGATTTTATATTTAATTCGGGCGTGTGTGCGGGACTTTGAGGTGCAAAACGGAAAGATAGAAGAAAAAGATGAGGCGTGATGCCTCATCTTTTTTAGTGAATAGTGAATAAGTTCGGTAGAAACCTACGGTTTCTTTGAATTTATATTTTGCCTTGGGAGAGGGCAGTTAAATAGGCGTTGATAAAGCCGTCGAGGTCGCCGTCCATGACGGCGTTAATATTGCCCATTTCGAAGTTGGTACGGTTGTCCTTCACGAGGGTATAGGGCATAAAGACGTAGGAGCGGATCTGGCTGCCCCAGCCGATCTGTTTTTGTTCGCCCTTGATATCGTCGATCTTCTCGAGGTGCTCACGCTCTTTGATCTCCATGAGTTTACTCATGAGCATCTTCATGGCCATATCCTTGTTCTGGTGCTGGCTTCGCTCGTTCTGGCAGCAGACGACGATGCCGGTGGGCAGGTGGGTGATGCGGATGGCGGAGGAGGTTTTATTAACCTTTTGTCCGCCGGCGCCCGAGGAGCGGTAGGGATCGGTGCGGATATCGTCGGGGTTGATGTCGGCGGGGATGGTATCGTCGAT
>JAZKZU010000063.1:0-10495 GCA_045612825.1 Eubacteriales bacterium | reverse complement strand
GACCATTATGGAGGAAGGCAGTGAGTTTATCGAGCGGTTTACCCATAAGGCCGACTATGCTTGGCCGATGTTCACCTCTTGCTGTCCCGGCTGGGTGCGCTTTGTCAAGGGGCAATATCCGCAATTTACGAATAACCTCTCCACCGCCAAGTCCCCGCAACAGATGTTCGGGGCGGTGGCCAAGAGTTATTTTGCCGAGAAACTGGGCGTGGATGCCAAGAATTTGTTTGTGGTATCGGTGATGCCCTGCACGGCTAAAAAGAGCGAATGTGATCTGCCCAATCAGGCCGACGATGTTGATCTGGTATTGACCACACGGGAGTTTTCCCGTATGCTGGGCGCCGATACGGCCGCCCTTGCCGATCTGCCCGAAACGGCCTTTGATTCTCCCTTGGGGAGTGGCACAGGCGCTGCCATTATCTTCGGAGCGACGGGCGGCGTGATGGATGCGGCGCTACGCAGCGCCTACTATCTGATCACCGGCCGCAATCCCGATGCCGATGCCTTCTCCTCGGTACGGGGCATGGACGGCTGGAAAGAAGCGGTGTTCACCATTCCCGAGGTTGGCGAGATCAAGGTGGCGGTGGCCAGCGGCCTTACCAACACCCGCCGTTTGATGGAAGCCATCGATCGTGGCGAGGCGGAATACGACTTTGTGGAGATCATGGCCTGTCCCGGCGGATGCGCCGGCGGCGGCGGTCAGCCCATCCATGACGGGTGCGAACTGGCCGAGATGCGTGGCGATAAGCTCTGGGCGCTGGACAAGAATGCCGCGTTGCGCTTCTCGCACGAGAATCCCGATGTGCAGGCACTCTATGCCGAATATCTGGAAAAACCCCTCTCCCACCGTTCGCACGAGCTTCTGCATACCGACCACAACGGCTGGAACTTATAAACAAACAACCTCTCGATAATTCGAGAGGTTGTTTGTTATTTCCGATTAGAATATCCAGATATGGAAGGCACGCATGATGATATAGGCGGTATAGGCTATATACATCAGCACGGCGGCGGCGCCCTCTACCCTGCCCGTCCTTTTCTTCGTAAAGGCAAAAAGCATCATGATAAAAGAAACGGCGATCAGGATGCCGGTGTCGATAAAGAAGGCGGAATCGGCGCTCATCGGGCTGATGACGCCGGACAGGCCAAGCACAAACAGAATATTGAAGATGTTGGAGCCGACCACGTTACCCATGGCGATACCCGAATTGCCCTTTTTGGCGGCCACGATGGAGGTGACCAGTTCGGGCAAGGAGGTACCGATGGCCACGACGGTAAGGCCGATCAGCGTTTCGCCCATGCCGAGGGCGGCGGCAATCGTTTTGGCGCTATTGACCACCAGTTGCCCACCCCCGATGATGGCGGCGGCACCGGCGATGCAGAAAATAATACTCTTAGGCCAAGAAAGGAGCTTTTGCGCCGGTTCTTCCACACGGTTCTTGAGCGCACTGCGGACAAGCAGGAGCAGATAGCCCACAAAGAGGAGCAACAGGATCACCGCATCAAGGCGGCCGAGCGTCCCGTCAAAGAGCATGACACACAGAGCGGCGGTAATGCCGGCTCCGATCGGCATGTCCCGTTTGAGCACGTCGCTATCGGTCAAGATCGGCAGGATGATCGACGAAACACCGACGACCACCAACAAATTAAAGATGTTCGAGCCGATGACGTTGCCAAGGGAAATGCCGTTGTTGCCACCGAGAGAGGCCGAGATACTCACGGCCGCTTCGGGTAAACTGGTACCCATGGACACAACGGTAAGCCCGATAATCAATGACGGGATTTTCAGTTTTCCAGCCACCGAGGAGGCGCCATCTACAAAGAAATCCGCGCCTTTAATCAGCAAGATAAAGCCGACGATAAGCCATATATATTCCATAATTCCTCCATATAATATACATTCCTTTAGCATATTACTACAAACGGCAAACGGTGTCAATTCTTTTACCGCAGATTTGTGACACTATGCAAAAATTGTCACGCTAATCCCCATTTTCAGTATACCCTCCGGATTCCCGGATAAGCAAAAGCGAGGTGAAATTCACCTCGCTTTTTCCATGCTTATCAGCAGAGTGGTCTTTTTGTTTTAATTATACAAACGGAATAATTTCTTTTGCGATCAACTCTTTTTGCTCGGCAGTTGGCTCACCGAAAGGATGTCTGCAAACACCGAAATCAAAACCAAGCTGGTTTAATACTTCTTTTTCTGCCTGCATAACGCCTATTTTGCAGAGCACGGTAATGATTCTGTTAGCCTCTTTTTGAACTTCCTGCGCCTGCGCAATTTTGCCGTCTTCAAACAGAGCCTTTATCTTTACAAACTTATCTGCCATAAAGTTGTAGGTACTGCCAATTCCTCCATCAGCCCCCATAGAAAGCCCTGCCAAGAACATTTCGTCAAAGCCATTGTATACTATTTTTTGAGGGAAGTTGGATTTGCATTGTTCCATGGTAAAGAAATCATTTGATGTATATTTAATTCCTAAGAATTTATCATCATTGAGGAATTGTCTCATTTCGTTTATGCCCATATTCACGCCGGAAAAAGCGGGAAAATGGTACACAAGCATCGGCAGTTCTGCGGCATTCGCCAGACGGAAATAATAGTTTTTTATCTCCTCAAAGGTAAACTTATAGTAAAACGGCGCCACGGAAGAAATCACATCATAACCTGTCTTTTTTGCATGCAAGGCAAGTTCTGTTGCCTCACCTTCATTGATAGAGCCAATATGCGCAATTAAAGTAGCATCCGGAGCAGCCGATTTCACTACATCCATGATCTGCTTACGTTCATCGATAGAAAGCAGGAAGGCTTCTGCCGTACTCCCGCCCACATAAAAACCTTTAGCGCCTTTCTCCAGATTGAATTTAACCAGTTTTTCAAGTTCTTTTTCATTTACCCGGTTATTTTTGTCGAAGGGTGTGAGTAGCGCTGTAAATATTCCTTTAAACTTTTCCATATGTATGATTCCTCTCATTATTTTGTCAAGATTACGTCTTCGGGATAAAAACTGTAGCCTCTTATCTGTGCTTTGTCAGCATCATCTTTAATGTAATTCACCACGTAAATTTCCCCGTCTTCAAACTGGGTCCAACCCGTATATCCCAAATCCGGCTCGGGATTGCGGTCATAATCAAGCGGCATGATGCGAACCTTTTGATCTTTTCTTTCCGTTTTTAGTACATCTTCTTTGTTGTAAAACGCCGCAAATACATTTTGCGCCTTAACGGGAATGTATCGATAGGTAATCATTACGGTACCGTCATTCAAAAATCCGGAAGTTGGCCTGTGACCACAATCAATCGAGGTATTATAAATCGATGACCAGGTTTCGCCATTATCGTAAGATATTACCTTTAATAAATCATAGCCCTTAAACGAATTTTCTCTGAGAAAAGCTACCAATGTATTATTATCACATTCCAAAATAGACACTTCGCAAAGGTTGTAACGGTCATCTGCGGCAACAGTAACTCTGTTAGACCAGGTTTTTCCTCCGTCATCACTGTACCATAGGTGTTGTTCAAGCTTATTGTTCTGTTCGTTCCTACCGTGATTTGAAATAATAAGCCTGCCATTTTTAAGCTGTAAAAGTTTATCGGGTACAATTCCGTTAAAAGGCAAAATTACAGGTTCACTCCAGTTTTGACCTTCCTTGTCACCATACCACACATATGTTACTGCCGTGTTTTCTTTATCAAAGCCCTCAAGTTTATCGCATGTAATTGCAAGTCTGCCATCACGCAACTTTGAAATTCTCGCACAGTTAAAATAGTCATCTTTTTTGCCTTTTTCTGTCAATGGCTTCTTTGCCGACCAAGTTCTGCCACGGTCAAGGCTTTCCGTTATCATTATTCTTGCATTTTCACGATCTACATGATGCTCACATTCAGAAAAAACACAAATAAGTTTACCACTATCGGTCTGAACTAAATCAGGCCAAGCCTCATAAATTGTGTCATCCTTACTTACAATAAATTTTTGAATTGACATATGTTGCACTCCTTTATTATTCATACCTTTCATCTGACTACAACAAATAATTTTATTTTCATCAATTATATCATAAAAAGACACAAAAAAATATTCGTTTATTGCCATAAAATTTATTGCTATTGCTTTTTTTGATGCAAAACATGTTAAAATTTGATAGGGTGACAACATGAAAGAAAAAAGATCCTTTATACAAAATCCGGCACGCATCTGAAAAACACCTTTTTATATGCAGTCATTCTGACGGCGGAAGTAAACTCTGTAAAGCAAGGAGATTTTTTCCCTCGCTGTTTTGAACTATGCTATAATTTTGTTGATGATTGAAATTCATCTTGAAGCATTCCCAAAAAAATTTTGGAATATTTTGAGAGCGGCTTATTTCCATTCCAATGTACATATGTTGTACGAGAATAATTACCAATATTTTTAAGTAAAATGTCTTCTGAAAACTGCCCTTGCCAAGCGCACGATGGCATAAGACAAACGCCCAATCCTGCCTCTACACACTTGCGGATATAATATGGATCGTCGCTGCGAATCACGATTCGCGGAGAGAATCCCAAATTGGCGCAAACTTCTTCCGTAATGCGGTGTAGGCTACTTCCAGGATTCGTACAAATAAATGGGGTGTCTTTTAACTCGAAACTGTCAACCGATTCTTCTGTCATCAACAAAAAGTTCTTGTGAACGGCCACCAAAATATCCTCTTCAATCAATTTCTTGCAAACATAAGAAGCTCCTATGAATTCAGAATCGGTTATAATAAAGTCAAAATCCTCTTGCTCAGGGGATATCATATAATTTGTTACTATATTTACCTGAGGATATAATTGGCCGAATTTTGCTACAGTTTGCATCAAAAGTCGACGATTAATAAAAATTGAAATTTTTATACTGTTGTTTATCAAGTCATTTTTAATGGTTTTCTTTGCATCCTCAATACAATCTAATCCTTCTCTAATCTTTTTATAAAAGGCTATTCCATTGGTGTTTAATTTTAAGCGGTTTGCTTGTCTTGTGAAAAGTTCGCATCCAATTTCCTTTTCAAGTCTTTTAATGCTTTGCGATACAGATGATGGCGGCACCTGATATTTCTTTGCAGTGGCTGAAAAATTTTCTGTCTTTGCAGAATGGCAAAAATAGTATAGTTGCAATAATTCCATATATCACACCTCTTTTTTTTCATTATATCACACAACACCATCACTTTCAAGTGATAGTGTTATTATATATTTAATTATATGCAAAAGGAAATTTTCATGATATAATTAAAAAAACGAATGGAGGCAGGTATGGGTGAATTTATTATTATGTTACGCAATGTCCTAATTTTTGTGGCATTAGCGATTCCCGGATATATTATGGTAAGGGTTGGGGTAATAAAACAGGAACAGTCGGGGATCCTTTCTAAAGTTTTGATGTTTTTGGCTTTGCCATTTCTCATTTTTTCAGGAACAGTAAATAATTTATCATTTAGCAGCGAAACCCTGATTTTAATGGAGATTATTGTAGCAATTGGCATAATTTATACTTTTGCGATGTTTTTTGTTTCAAAACCGCTTGTTGGAATAGAAAAGGCAGAAAAAACAAAAGGAATGATGCGCTTTTGTTCGGTTTTTCCAAACAATGGATTCCTTGGCATTCCTCTTGCAATTGCCATTTTTGGTCGTGACTCGCGTGTTTTTATGGTGCTAATTTTGCTCAACATCATCACCAATGTATTAATGTATACATTGGGCGCGTATCTTGTTTCGGGCGACAAACAGAATATACAGCTTAAAAAAATACTATTAAATCCTGTTTTAATTGCTTTTGTATTAGGCATTATCTTTAACTTATTGCACATCTCAAGGTATATTCCCGAGGTAGTAACCTTCTCTGATTATTTCAGTTCTTTAGTAACCCCCATATCCATGACGGTTTTAGGCATGAAGCTTGGTACTATTCGCATTCGCTCAATTTTCAAAACGGCAAAGTTATACTATGTTTCGTTTTTGAAACTCATTGTATTCCCCATAATAATCATAATCATTCTTCTGACGTGTAAAAATATGCTTTTACACGTTGAGTTTGAAAGTCTTGTTTTGGGAGTTTTCTTTGCTTTCGCAATGCCAACAGCGGGTTTAGCGACTACGTTTGCCGATGAATTCAAAGGCGATGGGGAGAATGCTGTTATTTACACTTTGGGAACGACAATATTGTCCATCTTTACAATTCCTTTGATTTACTGGCTATTAAATTTCTTTATTTGAGCCGGTGACAATTGACTTTAAAGATAGTGCAAAAATACATGCACCTGCATGTGTCATTTTGATGAGTCAGTTACAGAGAACAATGGATGTAGTTCCGATAGAGGTTCATATTATAAAACTTTGCGATATTGTGTTTCCAACCAATCCGTATAAGCTTTTTCTTACTTTTAGAAATCAAATCAAGAAACAAGGCATCGCAAACCTTCCCTTGTGCAGTTTTCTTGCGGAAACTTTGGATATCTTCCCAACAGAAAAGCCGGGCAGGACAGTCATTATTCCTCCTACATTTCAAGCGGAATGGCGGGGCATATTGGTGGAGACCTCTTGGTTGGTACAACAGTTCATCATATTAACGATATGATGAACGAATCTTGAATGTCAATGTAAAACGCTGTATAAATCTCCTCAAAATACAGATAATAACAACACAATTTGTAAATTAAGGAGAAATGGATATATGAAAGCAACAGGAATTGTGAGAAGAATTGAGGCTTGTGTTATAATAGGGCAAACCGTTGGAAACCCGCATAAACACTAGGACTTTTACAAGTTTGCCCTATTGAACACAAGCCCCTAATTTTATGGTTTTAGGCGGTTTTCGATAGAAAACTACATATATCGATTTTTGTGAGCGTAATCTGAAAAGATTGCGCTTTTCTCTTGCAATTTTTAATACTATATGATAAAATAGTAAAGTAGTTAGTTTACTCATTTGTTTTTTGGAGGTGAGACGGTGGCTAAAACTAAATATCAGGTGGGTACGTTTGGTGCATATTTTGTTGCACTCTTAAAAGAGAAACATTATACGCAAGCTAAATTTGCCGAAGATTTAAAAGTGTCTAAAACCTATCTTTTTGACATTTTCCATAATCGAATAAATCCACCCACCCCAGATAAGCAAGAACAAATTATTGCTTTACTAAAACTAAACGAAAATGAAAAGTTGGAATTTTTAGACAAAGCCGCTGTTGGTAGAGGTGAACTGCCAAAAGACATTGTTGATTATCTTACCAAAAATCCAGAAGAGATTCAAAAACTTAGAGAAAGTATGAGGATATAATTATGGCAAACGAAGCAAAAACCTATGCAATTTTTCGAGATATGCTTAGAATCAAAGGTTATTATGATGATAATGATATTGTTGTTGAAGAACAAAAGAGCGATAACGCTAAAATCGATAAATTATTAAAGAATGCATCTAAAAAGGGCAATAAAAATGGATACCCAGATTTTATCCTATATTCTAAGGCGTATCCTGAATTGATTATTGTTGTTGAGGCTAAAGCTGATATTAACAAACACGAAAGCGAAACAAAGGATAACTATGCAGACTATGCTGTTGACGGTGCTTTGTTGTATGCTTCTTTTTTGTCAAAAGAATTTGATGTTCTTGCTATAGGTATTAGTGGCGAAGAAGAACACCGTTTTAAGATGTCTCACTATCTTCATCTTAAAGAAGATAAAAAAGCATATCCCCTTTTTGATGATATACTTTTGACTGTAAAAGAGTATTTTGATGGTATCAACCAGAGTAATTACAAATTCAATCAAGATTATGCGAAATTGATTGCCTATACAAAAACTTTGAACGAGACGCTTCACGCAAAGAAAATAAAAGAGTCTCAGCGAGCTCTGCTCATAAGTGGTATTTTGATTGCATTAAAAGATCGCGCTTTTAAAGACGGATATAAAAAGTACGAAAAAGTAGCACAGTTGGTAAAATCTCTTTATACCGCTATAGAGGGGCAGTTATCAAGTGGAGATATACCACAGAAAAAAATAGATGTTTTGACACAGGCATTTGGTTTTGTTAAGACGAATCCCGCACTGACTGATGCGAAAACTGGCAAGAAGTTTCTTGAAGATCTTATTGATGAGATCGACCGAGAGATAAACGGTTTTATGGTCACACATCAGTATGTAGATACTGTGAGCCAATTCTATATAGAATTTTTACGATACGCTAACAATGACAAGGGTCTTGGTATTGTATTAACTCCGCCACATATTACAGATTTGTTTGCTGAATTGGCTGGCGTTGATAAGAACAGTGTTGTTTTGGATAATTGCTGTGGCACGGGTGGCTTCTTGATTAGCGCTATGAAACGTATGCTTATTGATGCCAAGGGAGACCAGGCCAAAGAAAAGGACATAAAAGGAAAACAATTAGTCGGCATTGAATTTCAAGATGATATTTATACGCTTCTTATTTCAAATATGATTATTCACCGTGATGGTAGAACAAATATTTATTGGGGAGACTGCTTTAAAGAAACAGAAGATGTAAAAAAGAATTTCAAACCGACAGTCGGTCTTTTAAATCCACCGTACAAGAGTAAAGCATCTGATGTTGAAGAGTTTGAGTTTATCTTAAACAACCTTGATGCATTAGAGCCAGGTGGCACCTGTATAGCTATCATTCCTATTAGTTGTGTTATTGAAAAATCAACCATTGCAGAAAACCTCAGAAAGAGAGTTTTGGAAAAGCATACCCTTGAAGCGGTGCTTTCTATGCCGGAAGAATTGTTCCATAATTCTAAAGTAAATACTGTTACTTGTGCCGTAATTATAACTGCTCATAAGCCGCATCCAAAGGGAAAGAAAACATGGTTTGCATATTGTCGTGATGATGGTTTTGTGAAAATGAAAAACAAGGGACGCATTGACGCAAATCACACTTGGGATGACATTCGGGAAAAATGGGTTTCTGCATTTAGAAATCGTGAGGTAATAGACAAGTTTAGTCTTATGCGTGAGGTAAGTGAAAAAGACGAATGGTGTGTTGAAGCCTATCTAGAAACCAATTATGATGAATTTGGCTTTGAAGATTATGAAACAACAATTAAAAAATACCTTATGTTTAACTTTATGGATATGACTGGTGTAGTAGGGGGTGACGAGGAGAATGAAGACCTGTAAAATTAGCGATTTATTCGATGTTAGATATGGAAATTCGTTAGAACTTATATATTTAGAAAAGGATCCCAATGGTATAAATTTCGTATCAAGAACAGCTAAGCGAAACGGAGTTTCTGACAAGGTGAAAATTATTCCAACAGAGAAACCTTTTCCCGCAGGATTACTTACAGTAGCTGTTGGCGGTAGCGTGTTAGAGACGTTTTTACAACAATCTCCTTTTTATACTGGTTTTCATGTAATGGTTTTGACTCCAAAAATAAAAATGAGTACATCTGTAAAGTTATATTATTGTCACTGTATACGTGCTAACCAATATAAATATAGTTATGGGCGACAAGCAAATGCTACATTGCCGGATTTACCAATCCCCACATTAGATAGCATTCCACAATATGTTCACTCAATGTCTATAGCAAAATATGGAGAAAATCTAATTAAACAGACTGAATTTCCAAAAGATAACTCCATATACCCGTTAAACACAAAGTCTGTTCGATTGGATGATATCTTTACTGTTGAAAATGGGATAGCATCGTCACAGGTAATAAGAAGTAAAACAAAGGATAGCGAAAATTGGATACCTTACATTAGACCGTCATACAGACAAGAGACTAGTATCGATGCATTTGTTAATAAGAATCTCGTTCCCGAAGAAAAAATTTTTCCGTCTGGAACGCTCTATGTTTCTACTGATGGTCAAGGAAGTCATACTTTTTCCTATGTTTCTACTTTTGAATTTGTTCCTAATAGCAATGTTTCGGTTTTAATTCCAAAACGAAATATGAGTTTACAAGAAAAATTATATTATGCTCACTGTATAACAAACAATAGGTATAAATTTTCATATGGAAGAAAGCCAAAAGGCGAAAGGTTAAAGGCTGTGCTTGTTCCTGAATATCCGCCTAAATATGTGACAGATTATACTATAGATAAAGTTGTAAATGGTTTTTCCGGTATACTTAATACAATTTGAATTTAAAAACAAGGTCAGTATTTTTGTGCTGACTTTGTTTCGCTTTTATAGTATATTTTTTCCCTTTTAACAGATAATAACAACACAATTTGTAATTTAAGGAGAAATGTATATATGAAAGCAACAGGTATTGTGAGAAGAATAGATGATCTTGGTCGTGTGGTTATACCGAAAGAAATCCGTCGGACTATGCGGATTCGTGAGGGAGATCCGAAATAAGGGCGATGTTTTGCGGTAGCAAAACTCGACGGAGTTGGCCTACGCCAACTCCAATTGACACCGTTCGACAGGTTTTGTTTGGCGATACATAGTTTCGTGGGGAGAAGCATTGCTTTGTGTTGAAGCAAACATTTAATC
>JAZKZU010000062.1:0-3825 GCA_045612825.1 Eubacteriales bacterium | reverse complement strand
ATATTCGTGCTTCGCACGAGCGATATATCTGCGATACGATATGCTTATCGCACGATATACGGCTTTCGCCGTGCGAAGAGCACGAATATAATATCGCAAAAGCCGCAGGCTTTTATATCGCTTTTGCCTCAGAGCAAAAATATCACAGCAACCGACAGGTTGCTATATCGCTTTTTGGCGCGTACTTTGACTCTTTCAAAGATGGGAAGTGGCTGCGTTCGAGAGCCGTTTTCTTATATAATTATTCGCTCGGCGCTTATCTTTACACCAAAGGGGAGCGATCAGGGCATCCTGCGGCGGGTCGCCCGTCAGCCGATGCAGGACAATGCGCTCATCCAGCATCCCGATGGCCGCCATCAGCCGCTCGGTGTATGCTTCTAAGGATAGGGTGGGGATGTCCGATTCCGCCCACGCCGAATCCCGCACCAAGTACAGTTGAGTAAACTTCACCCCGTCGGTGCAGGCGTTAAGCAACTTTGCCGTCGGGGCAAAATCCTCATCGTCGGGCAGACCGAGGATGCAGTGGGTGATCACCACAATACCCCGCCTGCGCAATTCCTGCGCCGCCCGCACATAACAGGCGTTGTCGTACCCCCGCCCAAAGGCGGTGGCCGCCGCCTCGTTGCCCGTCTGCAGCCCCAACTCCACCCAAATGGGCG
This sequence comes from Eubacteriales bacterium, assembly GCA_045612825.1. Taxonomy (GTDB): domain Bacteria; phylum Bacillota; class Clostridia; order Oscillospirales; family UMGS1783; genus CAKSHC01. The sequence goes on along the minus strand of JAZKZU010000062.1, from coordinate 3,166 downwards.
CAATCTGCCGCAACCGAGAGAGCATATCCAGCATCTGAGGCCCCAAACAATCGGGGCGGGTGGCAATCGATAAAATTTTAACCCCGTCCAGCGCCAGCGCCCGCCGATAGAGGGCCTCGAGCGCCGTCGGGTCGCCGTAGGTGTTGGTATAACTGCCGAAATAGGCAATATAAGAACCATTCCTATATTTGCGGGAAATGGCCGCTACCGTCCCTTTGTACTGCTCCTCAAGGGGCAGGGCGGCATCGGGCGAAACCGACGAGCCCCCGTGGACGCAAAAAGCACAGCGGCCGAGACACATACAGCCACTGTGCAAATAAATCTTATAGAGTTTCTCACCATACTCTTGTTTTAGATATTCATGTAATAGCATACTTTTCAAAGAAACCTTCCCCTTATATACCAAACCTCTTTATCCCCCTCTGACGAGGGGGATGTCGGCGTAGCCGACAGGGGGAGAGATCGGTACTTGTCGAGTGCCTTTCTCTCCCTCCGTCAAGGCGTTCCGCCTTGCCACCTCCCTCGCCAGAGGGAGGTAAAGAAGTTAGGGTTTGAATGGCGGGGAAGCTCCGCTTCCTCTGAATTTATAGGCACAAATTCAAAATCTCCAGCGTGCCGTCCTTGTCAATGGGCTTGATCGAGCCGTAAACGCCCCTCTCCCGCTCCAAGCGCACCGCAATTTCGCCAAAGGACTCGTTGCCGATCTCGGCCTGCGAGAAGCGCACCGGCATCCCCAGCGACACAAAATAGTCCTCCAGCGTCTGAATGGCGGAGTCCACATCGTCGGTATCCACGTCAAAAACGGCCTTAATGTAGCGCAAAATCTTGTCCTTGGCTTCTTCTTTCATGTAGCGCAGCCAGCCCAAGGTGACAATGGCCAACCCTGCGCCGTGGGTGATGTCGTAAATGCCGCCGAACTCGTGCTCAATGGTGTGTCCCGTCCAGTCGGGCTTGCACCCCACCGACAGCATCCCGTTAAACCCAATGGTGGCCGCCCACATGATCTGCGCACGGGATTCCAGATTGTTAGGCTGGGCAATGGCGATGGGCGCATGCTTGACAACCGCGCGGGACACCGCCTCGATCTGATTGTAAATAATATCGTTCTCGGCAAGATCGGTAAAGTAAAAGGTGGTCAGATGGGAGAGAATATCCACACTGCCCGCCGCCGTCTGATAGGGGGGAATGGTCACGGTAAGCGCAGGGTCAAGAATGGCAAACTTGGGGTAAAGGCTGTTGTGAGCAAAACTCTTTTTGCGGGCACGGGCCTCGTTGTTGATGACCATGCAGTTGTTGTTCTCGCTGGCGCTGGCGGGCATGGTAACAATCGCGCCTATCGGCAGAACCGGGCCCACCTCATGCTCAATGCCATCAAAATAATTCCATACGTCGCCGTCGTACAGCGTGCCCAGCGCAATGCACTTGGCGCTGTCGATGACACTGCCGCCGCCCAAGGCCAAAATAAAATCAATCCGCTCCCGACGGCACACCTCAATTGCCTTGCGGCAAAGTTCCACACGGGGATTGGGCTGTACTCCGCCCAGTTCATATACGGTGATCCCCGCCAGATTGAGGGACTTGCGCACCCGCTCCACCAAACCGGCACGGCGGGCATGATTGCCGCCGAAATGAAGCAGAACACGCTTAGCGCCCGCCTCGGCACACAGATGCCCCGCCTTATCGCAGGCATCCACGCCAAACTCCATGTGCGTCGGATTGCAAAAACGAAACGAATTCATAAGAAAATCTCCTTGACTTTTGCTTTACTTTATAAGAAAATTATAGTAGATATCTAAGTTCCTGTCAAGAAAGGAAACAACGAACATGGTGCGCTTCGGTAACGATTGGGACGAAATCTTGCGCCCCGAACTCGATTCGGACTACTTCTCCCACATCATAAAACAACTGAATGTAGAATATAGGAAATATTCCTGTTTTCCGCCGCCCGAGCTGGTATTTAACGCCCTGCGCTCCACCGCCTACAATGAGGTGCGTGCGGTGATTCTGGGGCAAGACCCCTACCACGGGGAGGGGCAGGCGCACGGCCTGTGCTTCTCGGTGCGGCAGGGGGTGGATGCCCCGCCGTCCCTGCAGAACATTTATAAGGAAATCCATGCCGATCTCGGTCTTCCCATCCCCGCCCACGGGGAACTGACCGACTGGACAGGGCAGGGGGTACTGCTGCTCAATACGATTTTGTCGGTGCGGGCCCATGCGCCCATGTCCCACGCCGCTCTGGGCTGGCAACGCTTTACCGATGCCGTCATCGCCCGCCTCAACGAGCGGGAAGAGCCGATCGTCTTTTTGCTGTGGGGCTCACCCGCACGCAAGAAAAAAGAATTGATTACCAACCCCAAACACCTCATTTTGGAAGCGCCCCACCCCTCGCCACTCTCGGCGCACCGTGGCTTTTTCGGGTGTAAGCACTTTAGCAAATGCAACGCCTTCCTGCGGGCGCACGGTCTTTCAGAAATCGACTGGCAAATTCACGAAAAGCCTTGACAAATGAAAAAATTAAGCAGATAATGAAGATAACATAAAATATTGGAGGAATCCGAAATGAGTAAGAAGTACATTTGGCACGCCGATGAAGTAGCCTTTTTTGGCGATGCCAACTATGAAAGCCGTCTGATGCTCGATAGCAAAATGGCGGGCGAGCCCTGCATCAACGTTAACCACGGCACCATCCCCCCGGGCAAGAGCACCGCGTGTATCGATGAGAACGGTCGTGCATACGGCTTAGCTCATGAAAAGGCCGAAATTTATATCGGTATGTCGGGCGAGGGCGATGTGTACCTCGACGGCGAGAAGGTCGTCATGCGCCACGGCTCTGTACTGTATATTCCTGCCGGCACCCAGCATTACATCAACAACTGCTCCGCCACCGAAGCCTTCACCATCCTCACTCTCTGGCCCGATGAGAAGGATAACGAGGCTTGGTTTAGCCGTAAGAACGCTTGGGGCGATGACTACTATCGCCGCCGCGCCGACGGAACTCTTAACGAAGAATAATCACTAAAAAAGAGCAGTGAAAACTGCTCTTTTTTATGCCCGATACCTTTTTGTGAGGAAATTATGTCAAAATATTTTGGAGACCGACAATTTTATAAGAGGGTCATCGCCATCGTCCTGCCCATCGTGGTTCAGCAGTTGATTACCAACTTCG
>JAZKZU010000061.1:0-6342 GCA_045612825.1 Eubacteriales bacterium | reverse complement strand
CTATACATAAGTTAACCCCCTGTTGTAGTTTCTAATTCTACAACAGGGGGTGTTTTTATTCAATGTCCGTTTTTCGGGGTATAGTCCAATATGACCTACCGTGTTTTTATCATCTTTACCTTTACCGGCTTGCCGCACAATTTGGCGTACTCGATCATCGATTTTGTCCCTCGGCTTATCCCGTCCCAAAAACAAATCACGTAATCGGCCATCTGCGCCATTTCTCGGTTTCGTCTGGGGCCGGCGCTTTTCCCGTGCCGATCCCAGTCGGCGGGATGCTTCTCCACCGCAAACCCGTTCTCATCGGCATATCGCTCGCCCAGCGCATCCGCCCCGCTGGCACAGCCCGAAACAATAATAATACGATATTCTTTTCGAATATTGGACAAACAAAGATCGATGTACCCTTTGGCTTCCTCGTAATCGTTGTAATCTCGGCATCCCGCAATCACAACCCGTTTTGTTGGCAAATCCATATTTCGTAATCCTTCTTTATCGAATTTACAACCTACCGTTATTTTACCGCAAAATCGGAAAAGTTGCAACCGTTTTCCGAAAGTCTGCCTACTGCAACTGCTCCCGCAAAGCGGTTAATATTTTCTTCTCCCGTCGGGACACCTGCACCTGCGTCATCCCCAGCCGCTGCGCCGTCTGGGCCTGTGTCAGCCCGCCGAAATATCGCAGTTCAATCAGCATGGCATCCTTGGCAGGCAAAGCGGATAACGCCTGCCGCAAGCTTAAGGATTCGGCATCCAACCGCCCATCCTCAAAGCCAACCACCGCTCCCCCCGGTTCTTCCTCTCTTTCCTCCTCCAAGGACAGGGGCGCACGGGCGGCATCCAACGCCTCGGTAATCTCGTCCACCGTCAAGGACAGCCGCTCGGCCAATTCCCCCACCGTCGGGCTTTGCCCTGTTTGGGCTACCATCGTTTGGGTTTCACGGGCGATGCGCATCGCCCGCTCCTTGATCTCTCTGGATACCTTGATCGGGCCGGTGTCTCGCAAAAACCGTTTCATTTCCCCCGCAATCACCGGCACGGCGTAGGTCGAAAAGGCAAAGCCCCTCGTGGGGTCAAAATTGTGAATGGCCTTGGTCAGCCCCACACAACCGGCTCCCACCAGCTCCTCATATTCCGCTCCCGTCGAAGCGGCCAGCCGCCCCGCCAAGGCATATACCAAGTTGAGATTAAGCCGAGCCAACTCCTCGGCATCACCCTTTTCGAACAACCTCTCATTTTCTTCGGCATAGCAAATCATGATCGGGTACTGATCTTTTTATAAATTTCCAGCCTTGTCCCCCGTCCCGGTTTGGACACTACCCGCATCTTGTCCGAAAAACTCTCCATAATGGTAAAGCCCATGCCGGCACGCTCGCCCGTCGTGCAGGTGGTATATAAGGGCTCCCGCGCCGTATCAGTATCGTCAATGCCGCAACCGCAGTCTTTAATGGTGATCCACACCACCCCGTCATCACTGTAGCGTGCCGTTATGTAAATCAGGCCGATGGTGTCCTTATAGGCGTGCACCGTACAGTTGGTCACCGCCTCAGATATCACCGTTTTTAACTCCGCCAGCTCGTCCACCGTCGGGTCAAGCTGGGCCACAAACCCCGCAATGGCCAGTCGGGCAAAGCCCTCGTTGGCCGATCGGCTGGGAAAGGTCAGTTGGATTCGGTTGGCAATCTTCATGATGCCCGCACCTCCTTAATCAAATTAAAAATCCCGCCTAAATTGAGCACCTTTCGCACCTGCGGCGAAAGCCCGTGAAGCATCAACTGCCCGCCCCACGTCCTCACAATCTTATACCGCCCAAGCACCGCCGCAATGCCCGAAGAATCGCAAAAAGGCACCCCGCTCATGTCTAAAATCACCACCTGCGGCCGTGCGCTCTTGATGATGGGATCGGTGCGGGAACTGAGATTGATCAGATTGTGGTGATCCATTTCCCCCACCATTGTAATGATCAGAACTTGTCCTTCCTGTCGGGTCGTAATCTGCATACTTTCACTGCCTTTCGCATAAAAAAATAGGACTATCCTTATGATAGTCCAATTTTTATGAAAATTTTATCAAAGCCTGTCGCCTTATTTCAAAATCATACCACGCAGATCGGACGCCATGTGCATACATCCGCAGATGGCCACGCATCCACCCTTGCCCGCCTGTTCCAGCGCCAGCGCATACCCCTGTTCATAGCCCTCGCAATACACAGTAGGCTTGCCCGTCTTCTCGCAAAGTCGAGCCAACTCCCGCCCCGAAAGCCCTCGGGGATCGTGCGGAGTCAAGGTGATAAAGCGGTTAACACGAGGGGCTAACAACTCCAATTCCTTGGTATAATCCTTGTCGGCAAATACTCCAAACAAAGCCACCACCGGCCGCTGATCCACGTAACTCTCCAGCGCCGCGCAAAGGGTACGCATCCCGTCCTCATTATGCGCCGCATCTAAGATTACCAACGGCTCCCGTTGCAAAATCTCAAGTCGGGCAGGGAAAAAGGTGTTTTTCAAGCCTTGCGCAATATGGCTAAGAGAAACGGTAAAATCCCGCTCGGTCGCCAAGTATTCCACCGCCGCCATGGCCGTAACGGCATTGTAAATCTGATGCCGCCCCGCCAGCGGCACCGTCATGGTGCGCCCACGGTAGTCGATCATCGACCCGTCAATGTCACTCTTGATAATTTCCAAATAATCGAGATTGGGCAGTTTGAGCGGCACCTGCTTTTCCGTACAGATGCGGTCAATCACCTCGGCCGCTCCGTCAAACTGGAAGGGATAGGAGATTACCGCACTCCCCTCCTTGATGATGCCGCACTTCTCAAAGGCAATCTCGGGCAGCGTATTGCCCAGATATTGCATATGATCGTAGGAAATCTTGGTCAGTACACAACACTCGGGCGCGGGGATCACGTTGGTCGCATCAAAACGGCCGCCCAAGCCTACCTCCAGCACCACCACGTCGCACTCTTTTTTCACGTAATAACAGAGTGCAGCCGCGGTAATCAGTTCAAACTCGGTCACGTCATCTTCCATCGCATCCACCACGGGACGAATCTCGTCAATCACCTCTTGCAATTCCTCATCCGAGATGTTGACCCCATCCACCGAAATGCGCTCGTTAAACTCCAGCACATAGGGCGAAATATACCGTCCGGTACGGTACCCCGCCGCCGTGAGAATGTTGGCAATAAAGGTCGTCGTCGACCCCTTGCCGTTGGTACCCGCCACATGAACAAACCTAAGTTTTCTGTGCGGCGCTCCCAATCGTTCCAGCAGCAGAGAGATGCGCCCAAGCCCCAGCCGTGACCCCAAATGGGTACGGGAATGGATATACTGTTGTGCGTCGGTCATTCTGCCGCTCCTTCCTTACTGCAATTTGGCAATCGATTCTTCCAAATTGGTCAAAGCCTCTTTGAAACGAGCCAATTTTTCCTTCTCTTTCTCCACCAACTCGGCCGGCGCCTTGGCCACAAATCCCGCATTGCCAAGCTTGCCCTGCGCCATGTTGATCTCTTTTTGAATCTTCTCTTTTTCCTTGTTCAGCCGTGCCAATTCCTTCTCCCGATCAATCAACTGATCCATCGGAATCATCGCCTTGGCCGAGTCGGTAACCACCATCACGCCGTCACCCTCGATCGGCCCGATCACGACCTTCTCCGCCGAAGCCAAGCGCATAAAGGACATCTCACTGCCCGCAAAGGCATCGGGATAATCGGTCTGAATATACACCGTCGCCTTCTTAGAGGGCGGTACATTCATCTCGGCACGACGGTTGCGGATGGCACGTATCAGCGCAATCACACGGTCGGTATCATCCTGCTCCTTCTTGAAGGAGAGCGCCGGATCATACTTCGGCCACTCGGAAATCATGATCGACTCACCCTCGTGCGGCAAACTCTGCCAGATCTCCTCGGTAATAAAGGGCATAAACGGATGCAACAACTGCAACGTGCCCGACAATACGTAGGAAAGCGTACGCTGCGCATCGATGCGATCGGCCGGATCGGGATTGCTCTCGAACAGACGAGGCTTCACCAGCTCAATGTACCAGTCGCACAGATAATCCCACAGAAACTCGTACAGATTGGCCAGCGCCGTACCTAACTCATACTTGTCCAGATTCTCGGTAACCGCCTTAACGGTATCGTTGTACTTGGACAAAATCCACTTATCGTCATTGGTCGGATTCTCGGGCAGACCCGGCTCCTCAATGGTCAGGTTCATCAAGGTGAATCGTGCCGCATTCCACATCTTGTTGGCAAAATTACGTGCCGCCTCAATCTTCTCCACCGAAAAACGCATATCATTACCGGGCGAGTTGCCGGTAATCAGCGTAAAGCGCAACGCATCCGCGCCGTACTGCTCGATAATCTCCAGCGGATCAATACCGTTACCCAAACTCTTACTCATCTTCCGTCCCTGCGCATCCCGCACAAGTCCGTGAATGAAAACAGTGTCAAAGGGCGCCTGCTTGGTGTGCTCCACACCCGAGAAAATCATACGGGCCACCCAGAAGAAGATAATGTCGTATGCCGTAACCAGGGTCGACGTCGGATAGAAATAATCCAGATCCTCCGTCTTGTCCGGCCAACCCAGCGTGCCAAACGGCCACAGCGCCGAGCTAAACCAGGTATCCAATACGTCGGGATCCTGCGTCATGTGATCGCATCCGCACTTGGGACAAACGGTCACGTCCTCTTCGGATACAATCATCTCCCCGCAAGCCGCGCAGGTGTAGGCCGGCACACGGTGTCCCCACCAAAGCTGACGGGAAATGCACCAGTCATGAATATTCTCCATCCAGTTGAGGTAAATCTTGGAGAAACGGTTGGGCACAAACTTAATCGTGCCATCCTTAACCACATCCATGGCAGGCCCTGCCAGCGGTGCCATCTTCACAAACCACTGCTCGGACGCCAGCGGCTCCACCGCCGTACCACAACGGTAGCAGTGCCCCACGTTATGATTGATCGGCTCAACCTTAACCAGATAGCCGCCCGCCTCCAGATCGGCCACGATCTGCTTGCGAGCATCCTCACGGGTCAAACCATTATATTTGCCGCCGTTGATCACGCAAGCATGATCATCCAGCACCTTGATCTCTTCTAAGTTGTGGCGCTTGCCCACCTCAAAATCGTTGGGGTCATGGCAGGGGGTGATCTTCACCGCGCCCGTACCAAATTCACGCTCCACATAATCGTCGGCCACAATGGGAATCTCCCGCTCCACCAGCGGCAAAATCACCGTCTTGCCCACCAGATGCGCATATCTCTCATCCTCGGGATGCACCGCAATAGCCGTATCGCCCAGCATCGTCTCCGGACGGGTGGTCGCCACCGTCAAAAATTCATCCGAATCCTTGACCGCATAGCGAATATGCCAGAAATTACCGGGGCTGTCCTTGTACTCCACTTCCGCATCCGACAAGGCCGTTACGCAATGCGGACACCAGTTGGTAATGCGGTTACCCTTGTAGATAAGTCCCTTGTTATACAGGTCCACAAAGGTCTTCTTAACCGCACGGGAAAAGCCCTCGTCCATCGTGAAACGCTCCCGCGACCAGTCACAGGAACTGCCCAGCTTCTTGAGCTGATTGATGATGCGGTTGCCGTACTGCTCCTTCCACGCCCAGGTGCGCTTTAAGAACTCCTCACGCCCTAAGTCGTGACGGGTCAGCCCTTCTTCCTTGCGCAGATTTTCTTCTACCTTGATCTGGGTAGCAATACCCGCATGATCGGTACCGGGCAGCCACAGGGTGGCATACCCCTGCATCCGCTTATAACGGATGAGGATATCCTGCGTCGTTTCGTCGAGCGCGTGTCCCATGTGCAACTGCCCCGTTACGTTCGGGGGCGGGATGACGATGGTAAAGGGCTTCTTATCGGGATCGGGCTTGGCCGTGAAATAGCCGCGCTCCACCCACTGTGCATATCGCTTGTCCTCAATTTGTGAGGGGTCATAGGTTTTACTTAATTCTTTTGCCATGATAATTCCTCCGCTCATTCTTGCGTTATCTTATATATTATCGTAAAATTACAATAAAATCAAGGATACCGACCAATTTTTCGCAAAAAACTCGGTAATACTTGAAATATTTTCTCACTTGGCATATAATAGAAAAAACGGAGGGTCGATATGAGAGATCAATTTTTCGCTTTTGTGTCAAGAATGAAATATATCAACCGTTGGGGGCTGATGAAAAACACCGCCACCGAGAATATTAAGGAACATTCTCACTCGGTTGCCATGCTGGCCCATGCGCTGGGCGTGATCAATAATGTCTATCTCGGCGGCAATGCCGATCCCGTACATCTGGCCGCCGTGGCCCTCTACCACGATGCCGAGGA
>JAZKZU010000060.1:0-3636 GCA_045612825.1 Eubacteriales bacterium | reverse complement strand
CGTTGTCTTTGTTGTCGGGATGCTGGAAGGCACGCCCGTACTGGAAATTTTCATGACGGCCGTTTCCCTTGCCGTTTCGGCCATTCCCGAGGGCCTGCCCGCCATTGTCACCATTGTCCTGTCCATCGGCGTACAACGCATGGTCAAGAAAAACGCCCTGATCCGCCGCCTGCCTGCGGTAGAAACGCTGGGCGGGGCTTCGGTCATCTGTTCGGATAAGACGGGCACGCTGACCCAGAACCGCATGACCCTGACCAAGGTGTATCTGGACAGCACCAAGCAGGTGGAGGAGATCAGCGACAACAATTCGCCCTCGGTACGGGCATTATTAAACTATGCCACCCTGTGTTGTGACGGCTCGGTCGTCATGGAAGACGGCAAGGAAACGCACATCGGCGACCCGACCGAGACGGCCATTGTGCTAGCGGCGCTCAAAAACGGCATGGAAAAGGATGCGCTCCACGCCACCTGCCCCCGATTGGCCGAACTCCCCTTTGATTCCGACCGTAAACTCATGACAACGGTTCATGATATTGACGGCAAACCCGTTGCCATCGTCAAGGGCGCTTTTGATATGATGGCGCCGCTTTGCATCAAGGGCGACATCGAATCGGCCAAAGCCATGACCGAAGCCATGAGCCGTGATGCCCTGCGGGTATTGGCGGTGGCCTGCAAAACCCTCGATGCCGTACCCGAGCACCCGACCAGCGAGGAGTTGGAACAGGGCCTCACCTTCTTGGGTCTGGTCGGCATGATCGATCCGCCCCGCCCCGTAGCCAAGGCGGCGGTGGCCACCTGCCGCAAGGCCGGGATCAAGCCGATTATGATTACGGGCGATCACGTGGTAACCGCTTCGGCCATCGCCAAGGAACTGGGCATTTTACAAGAGGGAGACCGTGCCATTACGGGCGCTGAACTGGATGCCATGGATGAGGCCGAACTGGACGGTCAGGTAGAAAACATCTCGGTATACGCCCGTGTTTCGCCCGAGAATAAAATTCGCATTGTTAAGGCATGGCAACGCCGCGGGCAGGTGGTGTCCATGACGGGCGACGGCGTCAACGATGCTCCCGCACTCAAGGCGGCCGATATCGGTTGCGCCATGGGCATTACCGGCACTGACGTGGCCAAAGGCGCATCCGACATGACCCTGACCGACGATAATTTCGCCACCATTGTCGATGCCGTGCGGGAGGGCCGCGGCATTTACGCCAACATCAAAAAGGTGGTCGGTTTCCTGCTGGGTACCAACATCGGCGAGATTTTCACCGTGTTCTTTGCCATGATTTTCTGGCACGTGTCGCCGCTGGCTTCTATGCAGTTGTTGTGGATCAACCTCGTTACCGACTCCCTGCCGGCCATTTCCCTTGGCATGGAGGAGGTCGAAAACGATGTCATGGATCATAACCCCAGACCCAAGAACGAGAGCATCTTTGCCAACGGTCTTGGCCTGCGTGTGGTCTTGCAAGGCTGTATGTTCGGCATCCTTTCCCTGCTGGCCTTCTGGATCGGCGGTAATTTCGATCCGGCCAACCATATCGCCGGCGGACAGACGCTTGCCTTCTTTGTGCTGGCCCTCTCTCAGGTGGTGCAGGCCTTCAATATGCGCTCCGACCATTCCCTGTTCCGCATCGGCCCCTTCACCAATAAAAAACTCAACCTATCCGCATTGGCCTCCGTCGCCTTGGTCTTACTTGTGCTCTTTGTGCCTGGGCTGAACGCCGCCTTTGACTTGGTAATACTGGAATGGTGGAAATACCTGATCGGCCTTGGTTTGGTCTTTGTCCCGCTGATCGTTATGGAACTTTGCAAACTGCTGGGCCTGATCAAACCCCGATAACACAAAGGACTCATCCGATGATGAGTCCTTTTTTAATGCCGAAACATTCTATATATTTTTCTTCCATGGGAATCCATACCTGCTCAAACCGCTCGGCCAGTTCGGGGTTGCGACGGCGGATGCGGCGCATTTGCTCCTCGGCCTCCACATCGCAAAACACGGTCAGATCGGCGTACTCGCCAAAGCGGGGGTGATGACTGTACGAGCCCTCAACAATGCGCATCCCCCTCCCTACCGTTTTATCATCCGCCAAAGCCATTTGGCCACAATCAAAACGCTGATAGGTAAAGGGCGCATCCTCTTTCAAAAAGGGCAGAACCTCGGCTTCAAACCGCTCGTAGTGGATATTACCGCCTACCTCCCCCAGCCGCTCGGGCGTGCGCAGTTCCATGGGCAGAAAGAAATCGTCCATGTGTATGACATAAGCGCCGGTCACATCGGCCAGTTCTTTGGCTAGTGTGGTTTTGCCGGCGGCGGCACGGCCGTCAATGGCCGTCACCCGTCCCATCTTCTCCAAAATCGGAATCAAACGGCACAAGTAACGGGAAACTACGCGGTAACTCGGCTTTTCCGCCTTGCGGTATTCATCCGAATGATGGACGGGATGGGGGGCATTGCGGTAAGCGCCATCGATCGGCTCTCCCGTCAATTCCTCCACGGCATCCAGCCATTCCTTGATGCTTTCCCGCTGAGGCTTAGATTGGATAAAGAGGGAAAACAGCCACTCGGCGGGCAGACCTTTCTGCTTCCAGACATCCAGATACACACGGCAGACATGGTCGGAAATAACCTCGCACAATTCCCCCTCACGGGGCGTTACGGCGGCAAATTCTTCATGGAAATACCGCTTGGCCGCTTCGGCATCCGTCAGCAGATGCTCAGCGCCAAAGGCGGCTTGGTAGCTATGCTTTAGCAAATCTTGCGGGCAGGTGGCAGGGTGAGCCGCCATCTGCCCGCGCAAATACTCGATTTTGGTCATATCAGATGAGTTCAAAGGTATAGTCGATATACTTATGATAATGCTCGCCTCTCTTGAGTACGGGCGAGGGGAAGTCGGGACGGTTGGGGCTGTCGGGATGAATGGCCGGCTCTAAAGCAAAGCCGCAATAAGCGCCAAGATATTCCGGCAAACCCTGACCGGTATACAGTTGCAGACCGGGCATATCGGTGGCAATGGTCATGCGGGCGCCGTCCTTTTCACAAACGGCGGCCTTACCCTCGCCATCCAGTACGAAGAAGGTATCGAAATCCTGCCCGATCCTATGAGCGGTGCGGAAATCGTGAGCACCCGAAACGGCAACGGGATCGCCGACGGGAATAAGCTCCTCATCCACAGCGATATAGGTGGAAGCGTTCATCCACAAGGAGGTATCGAGCGAGCGGCCCGCCCCGCCAACGGTGAAATACAAATGGGTGGTGGGAGCGTAGATGGTATCGGCATCCGAATCGGCATCAAAATCGATACGCAACTGATCCCCGTTCACGGTATAGGTCACGCTGGCCGACAGATTGCCGGGATAGCCGTTGTCCATCATGGGCGAATCGATGGCAAAGATCACACTGTTCTCACCAACCGGCTGCGCCTTCCATACCCGACTGTTAAAGGCATGCGGGCCGCCGTGCAGTTGATTCTGGCCCTCATTGGCGGGCAGGACGTATTCCTGACCGTTTAAGGTGAAGCGGGACTTGGCGATACGGTTGGCATAACGGCCAACGATGCATCCCACATAGTTGGGACAATCCTGATACTCCTTCGGGGTTTTAAGGCCCATGGCAAACTCCTTGCCATCCAGCTT
>JAZKZU010000059.1:0-1580 GCA_045612825.1 Eubacteriales bacterium | reverse complement strand
AAATAAGACCCTTGCGGGTCTTATTTTTATAACCATGTTTCGAATTGGTTCTTGGGTTTCTTTTTGACGGGAGCCTGCACGATAGGTGCGGGGGCTTGCCCGAGGGCCGAGGCGAGGGCTTGATTGGCCAGCTCGGCGGCGGCAGGAGCGAGGGTGTAATAGGTGGCTTTTCCTGCTTTGTGGGCGGTTACAAGTCCCGACTCGGTCAAGATTTTCATGTGATGAGAAAGGGTAGACTGGCTGATGGCAAGCTGTGCCAACAGATCGTTGCCGCACGCTTCTCCGTTGCCAAGCAGGGAAAGAACCTGTATGCGGGATTTATCGCCCAGTGCACGAAAGACTTGGGTGCTTTGTTCGATATCCATAATAACGACCTCCTATGTACTATATTTATAGTATAAAAGACAGATTGAAGATTGTCAATATAAAAGGACGGAGCAAATATTGCTCCGTCCTTTTATGTAAGGTTCGAATTACTGGGGAATTACATTAACCGCACGCAGTTTGCTTGCGTTTTTGGGATCCTGCTCAGTTTCGAAGGAAACTTTCTGGCCCTCATTGAGAGTCTTGAAGCCTTCTACCTGAATAGCTGAGAAATGAACAAAGACATCCTCGCCGCCTTCATCGTTGGCGATGAAGCCATAACCCTTTTCAGCGTTGAACCATTTGACAGTACCGGTCATTGTTTTTTACCTCCGGAGAATTGTGTTGGTAACGATCGACAAATAAAAAACTCACATTACGTAAGTCGAGCCTTTCGGACAGGGGGACTTACACTAATGTGAGCTGTGAGTGCCGTGTCGTTATTACAATATTAATAATAGCACTTGAAATCTTGCTTGTCAAGCAATTTTACCATATTTTATCATTGTCTTTCGTAGGCCAGGCCGTGCATAAATCCATGTATCGACAGGCTGGACACGTCGCCGGCAATAATCTGTTCCCGACAGAGGATCAGGTTGGCAAAGACCTCGTCCTCGGAGTTTGGGTAGTTGGTGATGCGGTAGGTATAACGCTTGGCCGTCATGCCCTTCCAGCGAGTCAGATCGTATCCTTGGGACAGTTGCAGTTGATTATATTGTTCATATACGGCATCAAATTCATAGGGAATCACGATCTCCAGAATTTCATGCGGTTCTTCTTCAACCTGCCAGCCGAAACTGCCAAGATAAGCGATGCGCCCCGCATTATCGGTAACGTTTGCCGTAGAAACGGCCACAATATCCGGTCCGCCGAACAGATGTGCCGCACCCAGCCCCATACTGCAAGCCAATACGGCTACCAAAATCAGCGCCATGGGACGGTGCAGGCGGAATGTTTTCACGAACATTTTCTCACCTCCGTTTCATAATATGTGAAGGACAAACATACAATGCAACGGGTGATAAAAATGAAGGACATTTTACTCTATGTCGGGCTGGTGGTCGGCGGCTTAATTCTGATTTGCCTGCTGATCTGGCTGCTTATGAAAAAACGATACGTCATATTTTCCTCGTTGGCGGGCTTGGTCGGCCTGTGGGGTGTCAATCTGATTGGCATGGAATTGGGGTATAGCGTCGCCTCGGTGGTGTTGTCGGTGG
>JAZKZU010000058.1:0-2458 GCA_045612825.1 Eubacteriales bacterium | reverse complement strand
GTTTGTCATTTTTTTTCAGGTTTGTCCGTATGATGGGGTAGGAGGAGTAGTATATGAAGAAAAAACAGATTCTGTCGGGCGTTTTGCTCGGCATCTTTTTAAGCGGCCTCTTGGTATGGGGCGCACTAACGCCGCTCACCAAATCAATCGAACAGGCCATACCGCCGCCCGCCCCGCCGCAAAAGGTAAACGGGGTTTGGGTGGCCACCGCAAGCGGGCTGGATTTTCCATCCAAGCCCAACCTCACCGCCGAGCAACTCAAATCGGAAATCGACACTATCTTGCAGGATATCAAATCCTGGGGCATGAACACCGTCATCTTTCAGGTGCGCCCCGCCTGCGATGCCTTGTACGCTTCCGATATTTTTCCCGTATCTTCGGTGCTTAGTTTAGAGTATACGCTACCCGATGGCCTTGACCCCTTAGCCTATATCGTGCAGGCGGCGCATGAGCAGGAAATGGAACTGCACGCATGGATCAATCCCTTGCGGGTAACAACAGGCACGGCCGAGACCCCCTCGCACGATCTGAGCGCCCTGCCCGAAACCAGCCCTGCCCGCCAACACCCCGATTGGGTGGTGGCCTATGCTGATGGGCGGATGTATTTGGATGCCGGACACCCCGAAGTGCGGCAGTTGGTGGTTGACGGGGTTAAGGAGATATTGGATGGCTATGAGGTAGACGGCATTCATTTTGACGATTATTTCTATCCTTACCCGCAAGAGGGCGCTGTCTTTGACGATGCGGCGACCTATGCTCAATACGGCGAGGGGATGGAGCTGGAGGATTGGCGGCGGGAGAATATCAACGCCATGATCGAACAGGTGCATACGTTGGTAGAGAGTTATGACAGAGAGATACAGTTTGGCGTATCGCCCTTTGCCGTGTGGAAAAACCAATCGTCCGACCCGTTGGGGAGCGCCACCAAGGCGGGAGTGGAAACCTATTACGATCTGTACGCCGATACCCGTTTGTGGGTCAAGGAGGGGTGGCTGGATTATATCTGCCCTCAAATCTATTGGTCGTTTGAGCAAGAGCCTGCCCCCTTTGATACCGTCTTTGATTGGTGGGCCGATTGTGTGAAGGATACGCAGGTGAAATTGTGGGTGGGCCACGCCCTCTACAAGCAGGGGACCGACCAGCCCGGTTGGGATGATGCCAAACAAACCTTGCGGCAGATGGAGTATGCGGCCGCCCATGCTGAGTACGACGGCAGTATCTTTTTCCGTTATCAGCATCTGAAGACCGACCAAGGCGGAGCAACCACCGCCATGATGCAAAAAAGAACTTGAAAATTGGAAAAAAGGAGTATATAATATATAGGTTAATAAAACTCGGAGGAAAAATTATGTCCGGACATTCCAAATGGAACAACATCAAACATAAAAAAGAAAAGGCCGATGCCCAGAGAGGTAAGATATTTACTAAGGTCGGCCGTGAAATTGCCGTTTGCGTTAAGCAGGGCGGCCCCGATCCTACGATGAATACCCGTCTGAAGGATATTATCGCCAAGGCTAAGGCCAACAATGTGCCCAATGATAATATTGAGCGTATCATCAAAAAGGCGGCCGGCGAGGCTGACGGGAACAACTATGAGGATATTACCTACGAAGGATACGGCCCCAACGGTACCGCCGTTATCGTTAAGACCTTGACTGATAACCGCAACCGCACCGCCGGCGATCTGCGTCACTATTTCGATAAATTCGGCGGCAACCTCGGTCAGAGCGGCTCGGTATCGTGGCAGTTCAAAACCAAGGGTCTGATCGTCATTGAAGCCGAAGACGTGGATGAGGATGAGCTGATGGAAGTAGCGCTCGAAGCGGGCGCCGATGATATCTCTAACGAGGGCGAAGTTTTCGAGGTCTATACCGATCCTGCCGATTTCTCGGCCGTGCTGGAGGGCATCCAGGCCGCTGCGAAATATAACATTTTGTCGGCGCAGGTGGAAATGATCCCCGATACCTACATCACCCTCACCGATGAGGACAGCATCAAGAATATGCAGAAGCTTCTGGATATCCTCAACGATAACGACGACGTGCAGGAAGTCTATCACAACTGCGACAACGAAGATATCGAATAATTTTGAAAAATTTTGCATTTAACTCTTGCAATTTGTGGGATTATGTGTTATAATCTCACACGTTGCATATCCGGGTGTGGCGCAGTTTGGTAGCGCGCTACCTTGGGGTGGTAGAGGCCGTGGGTTCAAGTCCCGCCACTCGGACCATATCGAGTGTTCATAACGGATTTGAGTTATGGACACTCGATTTTTTTTGTAATTTCGAGTTTCTTCGTTATGTATGGAGCAGGTTTTCAAGCCTGCTCTTTTGTTTTATGCGGATTTAGTAATATATTCGACTGCTACTCCTTTTCGGGTATCTGCCTTGTAATTACTTCCACATTCGGGTATCTCAATATACCCAATGAATTTGTAATGGATCATTATCCTCTG
>JAZKZU010000057.1:0-1433 GCA_045612825.1 Eubacteriales bacterium | reverse complement strand
CTCATAAGCGCCGTCTGTCGGCCCTCGGCCCCGGCGGTTTGACTCGTGACCGTGCTTCTTTCGAAGTGCGTGACGTTCACTACTCGCACTATGGCCGTGTTTGCCCGATCGAGACTCCTGAAGGTCCGAACATCGGTCTGATTTCCTACCTGTCTTCCTTTGCCCGTATCAACGAGTACGGCTTCATTGAGGCGCCCTACCGCCGCATTGACAAGGAAACGGGTATTGTTACCGAAGAAGTGGAATACATGACGGCTGACCGTGAGGATAACTTCATCGTGGCGCAGGCCAATGAGCCGATCGATGAGAACGGTCGTTTTGTAAACAAGAAGGTTGCCGCTCGTTACCGCAACGACATTCTCGAAGTGGAAGCCGAGAAGGCAGATTATGTAGATATTTCCCCGAAGATGCTGGTATCCATCGCTACGGCTATGATCCCGTTCCTCGAGAACGACGACGCCAACCGTGCTTTGATGGGTTCGAACATGCAGCGTCAGGCTGTGCCTTTGATTCGTACCGAGTCGCCAATTGTTGGTACCGGTATGGAGTACAAGGCGGCTGTGGACTCGGGTGTTTGCGTGGTGGCCCGCCGTGCCGGTGTCATCAACGATGTGTCGGCCAAGAAGATCGAGGTGCTGTGTGAAGACGGCACGATCGACAGCTATCCGCTGACCAAGTTTATGCGTTCCAACCAAGGCACCTGTATCAATCAGCGTCCGATCGTTAACATCGGTCAGCAGATTGTGAAGGGTGAGGTGTTGGCTGACGGTCCTTCGACCGACAATGGTGAGTTGGCTCTGGGTAAGAATGCGCTGATCGCCTTTATGACCTGGGAAGGTTATAACTACGAGGACGCCGTTTTGATTTCCGAGCGTTTGGT
Organism: Eubacteriales bacterium; assembly: GCA_045612825.1. Lineage (GTDB taxonomy): Bacteria > Bacillota > Clostridia > Oscillospirales > UMGS1783 > CAKSHC01. Next base: position 553 of record JAZKZU010000057.1, on the reverse strand, counting down.
GAAGGAAGACGTATACACGTCCATTCATATTGAAGAATATGAGCAGGAAGCCCGTGAGACTAAGCTGGGCAGCGAAGAGATTACCCGTGAGATTCCCAACGTATCGGAAGATGCGCTCAAGGATCTGGATGAGAACGGTATTATCCGCATTGGTGCTGAGGTGCGTGCGGGTGATATTCTGGTTGGTAAGGTTACGCCGAAGGGTGAGACCGAGCTGACGGCGGAGGAGCGTTTGCTCCGTGCCATCTTTGGCGAGAAGGCCAGAGAGGTGCGTGACACCTCCTTGCGTGTACCCCACGGCGAATACGGTACGGTTGTTGACGTTAAGGTATTTACCAGCGAGAACAGCACCGAACTGTCGCCCGGTGTAAACAAGGTTATTCGTGTGTATATTGCGCAGAAGCGTAAACTGTCGGTTGGTGACAAGATGGCCGGCCGTCACGGTAACAAGGGTGTTATTTCCCGTATTTTGCCGCAGGAAGATATGCCGTTCCTCGATGACGGTACGCCGCTGGATATTGTACTCAACCCGTTGGGCGTTCCTTCCCGTATG
>JAZKZU010000056.1:0-1477 GCA_045612825.1 Eubacteriales bacterium | reverse complement strand
GTTACCCGTGCAATCGGGTAGCCGCTGGCCTTGGAGGCCAGAGCCGACGAACGGGATACACGAGGATTCACCTCAATCAAATAATACTCACTCGATTCGGGATTAAGCGCAAACTGCACATTACATCCACCCTCGATCTTGAGTTCACGAATAATCTTAATGGCGCTGTCATTGAGCATCTTCAAATCATGCTCGTTGAGCGAAAGGATGGGCGCTACGACAATCGAGTCACCGGTATGCACACCAACGGGATCGACGTTCTCCATACCGCAAATGGTAATGGCGTGATCGTTCGAGTCACGCATAACCTCAAACTCGATCTCTTTATATCCCTTTACACTCTTTTCAATCAGTACCTGATGTACGGGAGAAAGTTTGAATGCGTTAATACCAATCTCAACGAGTTCTTCTTCGTTGTAGGCAAAACCGCCGCCCGTGCCGCCCAGCGTAAAGGCCGGACGCAGTACAATGGGATAGCCGATCTTCTCAGCCGCCGCCTTGGCCTCGTCAAGATTATAGGTAATCTCGGAAGGAATGGTCGGCTCGCCGATCGACTGGCACAGTTCCTTGAACATCTCACGGTCCTCGGCACGCTCAATACTCTCACTGCTGGTACCCAACAGTTCCACGCCGCACTCCTTGAGAATTCCCTTCTTCTCCAACTGCATGGCAAGATTAAGTCCCGTCTGTCCGCCGATACCGGGCACAATCGCATCGGGACGCTCATAACGCAGGATCTTTGCCATATACTCCAGCGTCAACGGCTCCATGTATACCTTATCGGCAATGGTCGTATCGGTCATGATGGTGGCAGGGTTGGAGTTCACCAGCACCACCTCGTAACCCTCCTCCTTGAGGGCCAGGCAGGCCTGGGTACCTGCGTAGTCAAATTCGGCAGCCTGTCCGATAACGATAGGACCGGAACCGATAATCAGGATTTTTTTCAAGTCTGTTCTCTTTGCCATTGTTTGATCCTCCTGCAATATATCTATATGCTTTGAATTTGTTTTATCGCTGATAAACGACCTCGCCGTTCAGAACCGTCATGAGACAGCGTCCGCGAAGGATGTGTCCCGCGAAGGGCGTCGCACGGCCCATGGTCTGAAATTCCTCGGGATTCACCGTGTAAGCCTCACCCAGATCCCAAATGGAAAATTCCTGCTCCATGGGGATACCGAAGCGCTTACGGGGATTGATGCACAGCACCTCCACCAGCTTTTCCATAGAAAGGACACCCGCCTGCACCATGTAGGTGTAAAGCACGGGGAACGCCGTTTCCAAGCCAACGATGCCGAACGCACTCTTTTCAAGGCCCTTGGATTTCTCCTCGGCGGAGTGGGGAGCATGGTCGGTGGCGATCATGTCGATGGTGCCGTCCAGAATGCCTTCGATGAGGGCGTCCCGGTCAGCAGCGCTGCGGATGGGGGGATTCATTTTGAAACGGCCGTCCTCTTCCAGCATGGAATCGTCCATGACC
>JAZKZU010000055.1:0-2240 GCA_045612825.1 Eubacteriales bacterium | reverse complement strand
CATTGTGGCCCGTAAGGTGGGCGGCGGCTCGGCCAAGTATTTTATTCGACAACAGCGCTCTACCGGCATGATGGAGGGGTATATTCAGGAGATGATGAACGGGCAGAAGGTGGTTAAGGTCTTCTGTCGGGAGAAGCAGAGCAGTGTCGATTTCGATCGGCTCAATCATGCCCTTTATGAGGACAGTTCCAAGGCGCATTCGTATGCCAATATGTTGGCCCCTATCATCATGAATCTGGGTAATATCATGTACGTGATTATTGCCATTGCCGGAGGCGTGTTCCTGTTGACCGGTGCGACAAACCTGAGCATTTCGGGTCTGCCGTTCCAGATCAGCATTATTGTTCCGTTTTTGAATATGACCAAGCAGTTCACCGGAAATATCAATCAGGTTTCTCAGCAGATCAACCATATCGCTATGGGTATGGCGGGCGCTTCCCGTGTCTTTGCCTTGATGGATCAGCCGGCGGAAACCGATGAAGGATACGTAACGCTGGTCAATGCCGCTGTGGATGAACAGGGGAATATTACCGAATCCAAGGAGCGCACAGGCGCATGGGCGTGGCGCCATCCCCATCGTGACGGCAGTGTGACCTATACGCCGTTGGCGGGCGATGTAGTGCTGGAAAAGGTGGACTTTTCCTACGAAGAAGGCAAGCCGGTCCTGCATGATGTTTCGGTGTATGCCAAGCCGGGACAGAAGGTGGCCTTTGTCGGCGCAACCGGTGCGGGCAAAACCACCATTACCAATCTGATCAATCGTTTTTATGATATTGAGGACGGAAAGATCCGCTATGACGGCATCAATATCAACAAGATCAAGAAAAACGATCTGCGCCGCAGTTTGGGTATCGTTTTGCAGGAGACCAATCTGTTTACCGGTTCGGTAATGGAAAATATTCGGTACGGGAGTTTAGATGCTACGGATGAAGAATGTCGGCAGGCGGCGGCGCTTGCCGGTGCGGATGATTTTATCAGCCGTTTACCCAACGGATATGATACCGAGCTGGCCAATAACGGCGCCAACCTCTCCCAAGGCCAGCGGCAGATGATTGCCATTGCACGGGCGGCGGTTGCCGATCCTCCCGTATTGATCATGGACGAGGCGACGTCGTCGATCGATACCCGTACCGAGTCGATCGTGGCACGGGGTATGGATAAGCTGATGGAGGGGCGTACGGTGTTTGTAATTGCTCACCGTTTGTCTACCGTTATGGATTCGGATGTGATTATGGTATTGGATCACGGACGGATTATCGAGCGGGGAAGTCATGCCGATCTGATAGCCGCCAAGGGCACATATCATCAATTATATACCGGCGCATTTGAGTTGGAATAAGAAATGCGGGATATTTGTCGAAATTATGCAAATATCCCGCATTTTAATGCCTTTTTTCTATTTACAAACTATAAAAAATAATATATACTAATGGAGGTGAGGTGCGCCATTCGCACATCACCTCTTACAGTTTTTTTAAACAATGTGATCGATCAATACAAGGAGGAGTTTACACAATGAAAAACAAGTACGAATCGATCCCTTTCCAGGACAGCCCTGAAAAGCGCAATCAGCTCAATCAGGTACTGGCGGATTATAAAACAGTCCCCGGTGCTCTGGTTCAGGTGCTTAAGAAGGCACAGGATATTTACGGATATCTGCCTTTGGAGGTACAGATTGCCGTTGCTGAAGGGTTGGATGTGTCGCTGGAAGAGGTATATGGGGTAGTTACCTTCTATTCCTTCTTCTCGACTCAGCCCAAGGGCAAATACGAGATTTCGGTTTGCTTGGGTACGGCCTGCTACGTTAAGGGATCCGGCGATATCTTCAATCGCCTGAGTGAAAGACTGGGTATTGCCAACGGAGAATGCACGCCGGACGGGAAGTTCTCGCTGGTTGCTTGCCGTTGCATCGGTGCCTGCGGTCTGGCTCCGGTCCTGACTATCAACGGTGAAGTTTACGGCCGTTTGACGGTTGATGATGTGGATGACATTCTGGCAAAATACGCCGACTAAGAGGATGACGACTGTATGAAGATCTGTACAATACAGGAACTTCTGGATGCCCGTGTGATTTCGGGCGAGGATCGGTTGGGCGATCATGTGTATTCGGCTTGCGGCAGCGATATGATGAGTGATGTTTTGGCTTATGTCAAGGATCAGGCGGTATTGCTGACGGGGCTCGTCAATGCGCAGGTCATTCGCACGGCCGAAATGATGGACATGCGATGCATCGTTTTTGT
>JAZKZU010000054.1:0-28733 GCA_045612825.1 Eubacteriales bacterium | reverse complement strand
AATAGTGAAGAGGGGTCGGTGTGCCTACGGCACATAAAGGAACACTTTGCTTCACGTAAAACAAGCATACCAAGATAAAATATCTTGTTTAATCCATGGTTTTATGCTATAATTATCCCAAAAGGAGATAAATATATGATATTAACCGGAAAAACGATACTATTTTTAGGGTCATCTGTAACATACGGCGCTGCAGCCGGTGGAATTTCTTTTGCCGATATTATGAGTGAACATTGCGGCATCCACGGTATAAAAGAGGCGGTTTCGGGGACAACCCTCGCGGATATTAGTGATAGCTCCTATGTGGCACGCCTGAAAGCGATTGACAAAGACACCAAAATAGACCTGTTTATCTGTCAGCTTTCTACGAATGATGCTACGAGAAATATTGACCTTTCTATGGTCGAAGAAGCCATTTGCTTTATATTAGATTACGTAAAAAGTACCTTTGGTTGCCCTATCATTTTTTATACGGGAACTCGTTATGAAAGCGAAGCGTATACAAAGATGATTGAACTTTTATATACCCTGCAAAAGAAACACGATTTTTATATTTTAGATCTTTTCCATGATGAAGAGATGCTTGCTGTCAGCAAGGAAAACTATCAGAGATATATGAGCGATCCGATTCATCCCACATTAACGGGATATCAAGAATGGTGGACGCCGAAGTTTATAGATTTTTGCGAACAGCTTTAAAACCTTAATAACCTCGTTTTTGCTCAGCAGTTACAAGCATCATTTCGCACATAGCGAAAACATCATCCGATATAAGAAGGAGCGTGGTCAAAATGACGGAATCAACTTGGAACGGATTTAAGCGCATAGATTTCACTTTTGAAGATAGAGAAGCCATTCTTGTTTTCCCGGATAAAGCAAATGAAAACAAAAACTGGCTATTCAAAACGGAGTATTTCAATGCTTTTCCGAATTTCGAAATCGAAATGGTCCAAAAAGGGTGGCATCTCGCATACATTAAAAATGTCACCCGTTGGTGCTTAGATGAAGATATCGACTTAAAAAAGCGCTTTTGTCATTATTTGTCAGAAGAATACGGGCTTTATGAAAAGTGTGTTCCCGTGGGTATGAGTTGCGGTGGCCTTATCGGCACGAAATTTGCGGCAAAATATCCCGAATGTGTTTCGGCGCTGTATCTGGATGCGCCAGTAATGAATTTGCTTTCATGTCCCGCAGGACTGGGCAATGCTGCAAACCAATATTTGTCCGAATTTACATCCGCAACCGGTATGAATTTATCGCAGCTTATTTGTTACAGAGAGCATCCTATCGATAAGATGCACTTGCTTCTCGACAATAAAATCCCTGTTATATTGGTGTATGGAGATTCTGATGACATTGTTCCGTACGAAGAGAACGGCGCGATTCTTGAGAAATATTATCGTGAGAATGACGGGGTAATTATTTCGATCGGGAAAGAAAACTGCGGCCATCATCCTCACGGGCTGGCAGACAATACCCCAATAATCGAATTTGTTGATCGGCATTGCAAGTAAGTTGTCGTAAGAGCATCTAAATCGTTGGTAACAGCCAAAACAAAAGACACCCGATTGGGTGTCTTTTTGCTTTAGTCTTTTATCGGGGTGGATTCGCAGGGTCGTTAGTGAATGACCGTCCGGGGGACGGTCAGGGCCGACCCCGGCCCGAGTCGCAGCGAGGGAGAATCCACCATCTCCCACATAAAAATTTTCCGCAAAAAACATAGTTACATATTGTTTTTGTGTAGTGTTATAATTTTAGTAGACAACTTTTAATTAGACGCTCTAAATCGGGTTTCCGGTGAATGAGCCGCTGGCCGAGGGGAGACGAGTTAGATTTCTCGATAAAAAATCACTTATATTCCTCTTTAGTTCAATCGGTAGAGCGACGGCTTTGCCGTCGGGCATGTCATCCGGTGATAAATATTGACAAATTGCAAACGAAACGATATAATACTTTAAACAATATAAAATTGTAAATTTGAAATTTGTGGCTTTGAAGCTACACAGGTGTTTTATGAAAAAATATGCATTTGTTACATGCCTTACTAACGAAAAATATTTGCCGGGATTATTTGTGCTAAACGAATCTCTGAAAAATGTTGAAAGTAAACACGGCTTGTATGTGTTGATTCCCGACTATAACAGTTTCCTTTCCGATATTGTAAGTGAAAAAATACCGGGTGTTACAGTGCTTCAATGTCCGGGGATTCCGCATTTCCCTGAGTTGTCAGAATGCAATCACTATTGGCTTGAAACGTTCTTTAAATTGCGCGCATTGTCGTTGGTTCAATTTGAAAAGATTATTTTGATAGATAGTGATATGTTGGTGCTGAAAAATATTGATCACTTATTTGAGTGCGATCCGTTGTCTGCTGTAGTTGCCGGAGAAATTTGTTATCCGGAATATAAAGATTTGAACTCCGGTCTAGTGGTTATACAGCCTTCGGAAACGATGGCGCAAGAATATATAGAATGCATTCCGACTGTATATGCTTTGAGAAAACAGCAGGGGTTATTCTGTGGAGATCAAGATGTGTTCCATTACTTGAACAAAGATTGGGTCGACATGAAACATTTGAAGTTGCAGGAAGGTTATAACGAATTTTTCTATTGTTGCGATGAATTTGTTAAAAAAACTCCAAATGGATTAAAAGACCTGTATATTGTGCATTTTATAGGGCCTGTAAAACCATGGAATTGTAGCCCTATAAAGATGATTGCATCGTGCTTGAAGAGATTGAAATTTTTAGAATTGAGGATTACAATAAAATATTTTCTGATTTTGCGAAAATATAAAAAACATTGATGTTTCGAAAAAAGAAAACATAGAAAAGGCAAATAGACGATAAGGGGTGTCGCTATCGAAAAGTCGATGGCGACACTCTTGTCTTTGTTATTGAGGTCGCTAGTTCGAGCCCAACAAGAAAGGTGGCAGTAGTTATGAAATTTGAAAGCAAGCAACAAGAACTAAAATTTATGTATGTCTTATGGGAACGGCTAATGTATTTTTGCAAGAATATTTAAAAGAAAACGGCGAACTTGAATTTATGCAAGTAGTCAGAGTGTGTAAATGGCGGTGTTTTGGTTTTGGTTTTTTATCACGAGTGGATTCGAAGGGTCGGTAGTGTGCGCGAAGGCACATCTATCGTTTTGGCACATACTACTTGCACTTCTCCTTATTGTATAGTATAATAAAAAAAGGAGTGTGTTTATGGGTTATCAACGGGCACAGTGGCGTAGCGGGCTAACCTATCGCCAGATCTGCGACGCATGTAAAACGGCAGTGATTTATCAAGATGATAAATTGGGCTTTCGGCCTTGGTATGCCGACGGATTTGTCTATTGCCCCAACTGTAACAAACCCCTTCGGCACCATGAGGAATATGCCATCGATCGGCCACAAGTGCAAAAGGAGATGACGGTCACCGTTCCCTCCACTGTCGAACCAAGCGCCGTCCCGGCGGCGAAACCTGCCGCTCCCAAAGCTAAGTTTTGCTACAACTGTGGCGCCCCCCTTTACCGAGGATCAGCGTTTTTGCACGGCCTGCGGTACCAAGCGTATATAAGGATGAGCAAAAAGGACAACTGTCGTATCGGCAATTGTCCTTTTTTTCTTGCCATATTCCCTAAAATATCCTATAATAAGAGCATCAACCGATAAGGAGAGTATCCTTGAGAAGAGATATTTGTTATTATTATAATGCGCCGGTATCGAAGGTCTACCAAGGCTATCTGTCGGCGGCGGGCAACAACCAGTTTCGCCGTGAGTGTCGGGAAGAGCCCTATCATACCCTGACCTTTGGCCTCAATTTCTCGATGAAGTACAATTTCAACGGCGGCAGTTGCGTCATCCGCTTTATCCCTTGGCAGAACGGTACGGCTGTCAACCTGCGCTTTTCGCTGGCACAGGCGGCGGGCGCTCGTTATGAGTGGTACGACCGTGACCTGACGGCGGCCGCCTCGGCCATCATTGACGTGGTGGCACAGCCGACTAAAGTACCCGTCGACTATTTCCTCAACCCCGCCAATCAGGTGGTGGCCAACGCAAAGGCACCAACCGCGCCCCAGCCGACCCCCATTCCCGTTCCCGCACCCGCTCCTGCTCCTGTGGTTGCTCCCGCTCCTGCCCCTGCCTCCGCTCCGGCGGCGCCTCAGGGCATGTTCTGCATAGCGTGCGGCCGGCAGTTGCCCGAAGATGCCACCTTTTGTTGCTACTGCGGAGTAGCCGCACCGCCCAAGGAGCATCGTTGCTCGGCCTGCGGAAAGGTCAACCCCGACAATGCCAAATTCTGCGCCTATTGCGGCAATAAATTTTAAGGGAATTTGAAAATGAAAGAGAATAAGCAAGGCGGATCCTCCATCGGGATTCGATCCTTTTTGACGGCCATCGGCGTAATTTTTGTGCTGATGGTGGCGACCTACATACTGACCCTGATCATCCCCGGCGGGCATATCCCTCTCTGGCAATGGGCGGCCTCGCCCTTTCTGGTGCTGGGGAGCGAGGGCAGCGGCTCGTTGATTGCCGTAATCGCCTTTTTGCTGGTGATTGGCGGCATATTCAACAGTTTGGATCAATGCGGGCTGATGAAATATATGCTCGATCGCACGGTGCACCGTTTCGGGCGGGTACGCTATCGACTCATGGCGATCATTCTGCTCTTCTTCATGGGCATGGGCACGATGATCGGCTCTTTTGAAGAGTGCGTTCCGTTAGTGCCCATTGTGGTAGCGCTGGCCGTAAATCTGGGCTGGGATACGCTGACGGGCGTAGCCATGAGCCTGCTTGCCGCCGGATGCGGATTTGCCGCCGGCGTGTGCAACCCCTTTACCGTCGGCGTGGCCCAACAATTAGCCGGCCTGCCCGTATTTTCGGGCGTATGGATGCGGCTGCTGGCCTTTGCCTTGATCTACGGATTGCTGTTCCTCTTTGTGCGGGTATACGCTAAGAAGATTGAGCGGCCGCTTGACGATTCGGCGCAACTGACCTTTGAGCGCAATCGGCAGATGGATCGCGGTCTGGTTTGTTTTGCCTCCATTTTGGGGGTTGGCATTTTGACCATTCTCTGTTCGGGCTTTATCCCCGCCCTGCAGGATCTGACCATGATTATCGTGGCGGTGATGTTTTTACTGGCCGGGGTAACGGCCACGCTGGTTTCGGGCATGAAGCCAAGCAAACTCGGCGCTACCGCCTTTCATGGAGTGGTGAATATTCTGCCTGCCGTGCTGATGATTCTGATGGCCTCCTCGATCAAGTACACGCTGGAACAGGCGCAGGTACTGGACACGATTTTGGAGGGCGCGGTCGGCTTGGCGCAGACCTTACCGAACTGGGTCGTGATTCTCTTTATTTATCTGATTGTTTTAGCGATGAACTTCTTTATTCCGTCGGGTTCGGCCAAGGCCTTTATGCTGATGCCGCTGATCGTGCCGCTGGCACAAGTGTTTGGCATTTCGCCGCAGTTATGCGTGCTGGCCTTTGCCTTTGGAGACGGCTTCTCCAACGTCTTTTACCCGACCAATCCTGCCCTGCTGATTAGTTTGGGCCTGGCCAAAGTCAGTTACGGACAATGGGCCAAATGGAGTTTCAAGTTCCAGTTGTGCAATCTGTTGCTGACGAGTTTGCTTTTGTTGTTCGGTTTGGTTGTAGGATATTAAAAATAACAGGGCTAAACTCCGCCACTTAGGCATACACTAAGAAAAAACGCGAAAGGTGTGTGCCCATGCAAGACGAACAGAAGCCCAAAAAAGACATTGATGATTTTATCTTTTCCGCCGAACCGCCGGAGAAAGAGGAAAGCGAACGATAAAGCATTGACAAGTGAGGAAAAATTCGGTACAATAAAGAAAAACCGAAGGAGAAAGACTATGACGATGCGCGCGATGATGGATATGGCGATGCACATGTGCTGCATGTGCCGTTTCGTTGCGTGATCGTGAGTAGACTTTCCTTATCCCGTAACTTTTGAGGGAAGCTACTACCAGCTTCCCTCTTTTTTATTTTGAAAGGAGAAACTCCCATGAAAAAAATTGTATCCCTGATTGTCTGCGCCCTGCTGGCGCTGACCCTGCTGGCCGGTTGCGGCGGCGGCAAGGGCATTACCATTGCCGTGCCTAACGACACCACCAATGAGGCTCGTGCCCTGCTCTTGCTCGACTCTCTCGGCTACATCAAGTTAGATCCCGATGCCGGCATCACCGCCACCATTCGTGACATTACCGAAAACCCGCACAACATCAACTTCAAAGAAGTAGAAGCGGCTCAGCTTCCTAACGTTCTGCAGGATGTGGACTATGCCGTGATCAACTCCAACTATGCCATTGAGGCAGGCCTTAACCCCGTGTCCGATTCTCTGGCCGCCGAAGGTTCTTCCTCCTTCTATTCCAACATTCTGGCCGTGAAGAAGGGCAGAGAGGGCGAGGCCAAGATTCAGGCGCTCGTTGCCGCTTTGCAAAGCCAGAAGGTAGCCGATTTCATTGCGCAAAAGTACAACGGCGCTGTCGTTTCTACCGTGGATGCTTTGACCGATGGTTACAACCCTCAGATCAAATACGATCTGCTTAGCGGCGCTAAGATCACCGTAGCCGCCTCCCCCACGCCCCATGCCGAGATTCTGGCCGTGGCCAAGGAGATTCTGGCCGCCAAGAACATTACGCTGGACGTGATCGAGTATACCGATTATGTGCAGCCCAACAATGTTGTGGATGCGGGCGAGGTGGATGCCAACTACTTCCAGCACCTGCCCTATCTGGATGACTTCAATGCTCAGAACGGTACCGAGATCGTTTCGGTAGCCGCCATTCACGTAGAGCCGCTGGGTCTGTACGGCGGCAAGCAGACGACGCTGGATGCGCTGAAATAACATGATCGAAATAAAAAATCTTTGCAAATCTTTCCCCACTGCCGAAGGCACGCTGGACGCTTTGCGTGAGGTGTCGCTCACGGTGGAGGACGGACAAATATACGGCATTATCGGCATGAGCGGCGCCGGTAAAAGCACCTTGGTTCGGTGCATCAATATGCTGGAGCGCCCCACCTCGGGTACCGTTGTGATCGACGGGCTGGACATTGGCGCCCTTACCGAGAAACAACTGCGGCCGGTACGGCGGCATATCTCGATGATCTTCCAAGGCTTTAACCTGCTCATGCAGCGCAACTGCTTAGATAATGTCTGCTTCCCCTTAGAACTGTCGGGCACGCCCCGTGCGAAAGCACGGGAGCGTGCGCTGGAACTGTTGGAACTGGTCGGCTTGCCCGACAAGGCCAAGGCCTATCCCGCCCAGCTTTCGGGCGGGCAGCAACAGCGTGTTGCCATCGCCCGTGCCTTGGCGACCAATCCCAAGGTATTGTTGTGCGATGAGGCGACCAGCGCCCTTGACCCGACGACCACCCACGCCATTCTGGAACTGATTCGGGATATTAACGCCAAGATGGGCATTACTGCTATCATCATCACCCATCAGATGAGCGTGGTGGAAGAAATCTGCACCCATGTTGCCATTTTGGATCACGGTCAGGTGGTGGAGCATGGCAAGGTGAGCGATATCTTTTCCAACCCCCGCTCCCGTGCCGCCAAGAAGTTGGTATTCCCCGAGGGAGTCAATGAGGCGGTAGCGGTGGAGGATGAGAACGTGATTCGTGTCGTCTTTAACGGCGCACTTGCCACCCGTACCCCGCTGATTACCCAAATGGCCATTGATATTGGGATTCCGGCCAACATTTTGGCCGCTTCGACCAAGTGCATCGGGGACAAGGTCTTCGGGCACATGATTTTAAGCATACCGGGCGAGCGGGCGCAACTGGATGCGGCGGTTGCCTATCTGTGCGCCACACCCGATATTATTATTGAGGAGGTGGACAAGCGTGGATAAATTCTTCACTCCCGAAGCCCTCTCCGAGGCATGGGAAATCATCCAGAGCGAGTTTTTACTGGCGACTTGGGAAACCATTTACGTCACCGTGCTGGCCACCGCCTTTGCCCTGCTTTTGGGGCTTCCCATCGGCGTACTGCTGGTGGTGGGCGAGAAAAACGAGATCATGCCCCTGCCGAGTTGGGTGATGAAAACGCTCAATATCATCGTTAACCTCCTGCGCTCGGTGCCTTTCCTCATTTTAATGATTTTGGTCATTCCGCTTACCCGTGCCATCGTCGGCACGTCGGTAGGTACGGTGGCTTCCATCGTGCCGTTGGTCATTGCCTCCTTCCCCTTCGTAGCCCGATTGGTGGAAAGTAGTTTGCGGGAGGTCAACCCCAACATCATCGAGGCAGCGCAGAGCATGGGCGCTTCGCCCTTGCAGATCATCACCCGTGTGATGATTCCCGAAAGCGTGCCGTCGCTTCTGTCGAACATTACCATCGGCATTACCACCATTTTAGGCTATTCTGCCATGTCGGGCATTATCGGCGGCGGCGGTTTGGGTAAAATCGCCATCAACTATGGCTACTACCGCTATAAATATGTGGTCATGGTCGTAGCGGTCATTCTGCTGATTGTTCTGGTGCAGATTTTCCAAAGCGTAGGCACCTCCCTTGCCACCCGCTCGGATAAACGCCTGAAACGGTGACAACCATGATCCAAACACTCAAAAATAAAGGCTACACCGTATCGTCCTTTGCCACCGCCACCCAAGCGGCCGAGTACCTTAACTCGGTGATTGACGGGGTATCGGTCGGCATCGGCGGCTCGATGACGGTGGAGCAGATGGGATTATATGACCGCCTGCAAAGTCACAATACGGTGCACTGGCACTGGAAAGGCGGCGATGCCGCCCAAGCGGCCGTGGCCGACGTGTATTTGTCCTCGGTCAACGCCCTGTCCGAAACGGGCGAGATTATTAACATCGACGGCATCGGCAATCGGGTCGCTTCCATTTTCTACGGGCATAAAAAGGTGTATCTGATTGTAGGCAAGAACAAGATTGCGCCCGATTTTGCATCGGCGCTCCATCGTGCCCGCAACGTTGCCGCTCCGCTAAACGCCAAACGGCTGAACATGGCTACCCCTTGCGTCAAGGGCGGGCGGTGCTTCGACTGCCAGAGTCCCGACCGCATCTGTCGGGAGTTGGCCGCGCTGTGGCAATGCCCGATGAAGGCAGACGTTGAGATCGTGCTGATTGACGAGCCGCTGGGATATTGATTCTACCGCTTAAAATTTTACTCTACCGCCACTCTCCTTACAGGAGAGTGGCGGATTTTTTGTTCTCTCGGCTTGTTTTTTTTGAGGCGCGGGAAGTTTTGCGGGAGTAGGTTGTTTCTACCGCCGTTTGCGGGTATACTGACGGCAAATGAAAGCAACCGGAGGACTGCATGATGAATTTCATCCCTATTTTCTGCGCTGTGGACGACGGATATGCGCCGTATCTGGCGGTAGCGCTCCGCTCCATGCGCACCCACACGTCCCGACCCCTGCACATACATATCCTGATTGAAAAACTATCCGATACGCACAGGCAGAATCTGCTGGATATGCAAGACGAAATGCTGACGGTACAGTTTACCGATGTGGGCGCATCCCTTATTACCTTTGGACGCTCCCTGCATCTGCGGGATTACTATACCACGGCAACCTACTACCGATTTTTTATCCCCACCCTTTTCCCTCAATATAAAAGGGGGCTCTATCTGGACTGCGATATTCTGGTTCACGACGATATAGCCAAACTGTACGACAGCGACCTGTGCGGGATACCGTTAGGGGCGGTCAACGAGGAAGTCATGTCCACCATTCCCGTATTCGGACAATATGCCGAACAGTTGCTGGGCATCTCTCGTCACGACTACTTCAACGCCGGTGTGCTGGTGATGGATTTGGACAAACTGCGGCAGATCGACCTACTGTCTGCGCTGGATCGGCTGATGGCCAAACACACCTTCCCCGTGACACAGGATCAGGACTATCTGAACGTACTGTTTCACAAGCAGGTGACCCTCTTGCCCACCACGTGGAACCGCACGGCCTTTGACCATTGTGACCCCCGTGACGTGCCGTCGCTGGTGCATTTCAAGATCCATTTTAAGCCGTGGCATTACAGCGGCGTTTCCTACGAGCATCTTTTCTGGTATTACGCCCAAAAGACCCCCTATTATAAAAGCCTCCTCCACGAACTGGAATCTTATCAGGGGCAGAAAAAGGACCGTGTTCAATACCAAAATCTGGTGGCCTTAGCCCAGCAGGAGACCCTGCGGGCGCAAAAGACCGGCTTCGAATCGCCGCTGCGCTACTCCCTGCTCACCCGTATCGCCCCGCAACGGCAGGCCTCTCTGATGCGCCTGCATCAGCTTGAATCCGCGGGAATCTTTGACCAGGATATTGAGCCCGATCCACCGACCGTTCCCTTAACCGCAGGACAGGTAGATTATACGCACCGTAGAATTACCACTAAAATATCCTCGGAGTTGGCAAACTTTTGCGCCAAAACCTTTTATGACCGCCGAATCGCCCGCGGGGAGTTGGTCATTGAGCGGGTGGTTGGACTTGAGAATTATGATGCGGTGGCCGACCAAGGGGCGATGATAACCTGCAACCATTTCCATCCCAACGACAACTATGCCATCTTCAAGCCCCTCGAAAAACGGCTGGGGCGACGGCGGCTGTGGAAGATCATCCGTGAGGGGAATTACACATCGTTTCGTGGGATCTACGGCTACTTTTTCCGCCATTGCAACACCCTGCCGTTAGCGGCCGATATGCGGGTGTTTAAAGAATTGCTCCAAGCGGTGGACACCCTGCTTGCCCGAGGCGAGAAAATTTTAATCTACCCCGAACAGGCCATGTGGTACAACTACCGCAAGCCCCGCCCCTTAAAAAGCGGCGCCTTCCACTTTGCCGCCAAGAGCGGCGTCCCCGTTCTTCCCTGCTTTATTACCATGCGGGACACCCATCGTTTTGATGCCGAGGGTCTTCCCATTCAGGCCTATACCGTACACTACCTGCCGCCCATCTTCCCCGACCCGACCAAACGAATCTCACAAAACACAAAGGAGATGTGCGAAAAAAACACCGCACTCTGGCGCTCCTGTTACGAGCGTGAGTACGGGGAAAGGTGTGAGAACCCGATATGCGATTGTATCTCCTTATAATTGCCCTGGCCGATCTGATCCTATGGGCGGCGCACGGCTTTAACGGTGCAATTTTTGTCTTTGGCGGAACAGCGGCGGTCATCGCCTTGGACGGCGTGGGCGCCTTCCTCTTGCGACGACTGCCCGAGCGATGGTTTACCCAGCCTTGGACAATAGGCAAGTTCGAGCGCCGTTTTTATAAGCGCATCGGCATCCGCAAATGGAAAGATGCCATTCCCGAATTGGGCGGATTTACCGGCTTTCACAAGGATCACGTGGAGCGTGATACCGCATTTGTGCACCGTTTTTTATTGGAAAGCCGCTATGGCATTCTCATTCATTTAGAAAATATACCGGGCGGGCTGTTATTGCTCCTATTTTTACCAACCTCGTACGCCCTGCCCATCGCAGCCGTCAACGCCCTGCTGAGCTTACTCCCCCTCATGGTGTTGCGCTATAATCTGCACACCCTGCAATATCTATATCAAAAAGCACGAGCCTAACGCTCGTGCTTTCTTTTTAAAATACGAATTGTACCAAAAGCATATACGCCACCGTGCCGCCGGCGATGGACAAAAGCATTTGCCGCCGCCATAGATGCAGAAGCACGACTATCGCTATGCCGATCAGCTCGGGCAGGCCGTGACTGCCGCCGAGAATGTTAACATTCTTCAGGCAATAGACGACCAGCATACCAAAGACGGCAGCCGGCAGAACCTTTCCGATATACGCTATGTATTTCGGCGTCGGCTTCCCTGCGGGAAAGGCCAGAAAGGGCAACGCACGGGTAAGCTGGGTGGCCAGTACCATGACGGCAATCAGAATCAGTTGTTGACCCACACTCATGATTCCACCTCCCGATCCAGCACCCGCCACAACACGGTTAAGGACAGCAAAATGGCCACCATAGTCGGCAACAAAAAGCGATCCGCACCAAACAGGAACAGACATCCGACACTCAGCCCCACGCCAAGCAACGATGCGGTATGGTTCTTCTCCTTGAGCCATTGCTCCAGAAAAATAACCACAAACATGGCCGTCATTACAAAGTCCAGCCCCTCGGTATTAAACGAAACAAACGAGCCGAACAGACTGCCGAGCGAAGCGCCGGTCATCCAGTAGCCATGATTGAGTATCGTGATGAAAAAATAGAACCAGCCACGGTCAACCCCCGACGGCACCGCCACCGAACAGTTAACCGAGAAACTCTCATCGGTCAACCCATAGATCAGATAGGGCTTCTTCCAGCCAAGCCCTTTGTATTTTTCCAACATCGAAACCCCGTAGAACAGATGGCGGGCATTGATCATCAAAATGGCAAAAAAGGCTTGCAAAGGGTCAAAAGCGCCCATAAGCAAATTCACCGCCACAAACTCGGCCGAGCCGGCATAGATCAGCAGGCTCATCAGCATCGGGTACCAAAAATCCAAATCCGACACACGGGCGTACACCCCGTAGGTCATACCCAAAAAGAGAAATCCGGCCATGATGGGAATGGTGTGCGGAAAGGCGGCTCGCAAAGCCGCTCTCTTTTTACCCATCGAATTTCTCCAAAAAGTCAAGATCCTCAGGCGTGAGCCCCACCTTGGCCAGCATATCGGGGCGGCGCTCCTTGGTGATCTTCAGCATTTCATCCCGCCGCCACCGCTCGATCTCGGCATGCTTGCCCTCCAGCAGTACTTCGGGCACACGCCGTCCCCGAAACTCGACGGGACGGGTATAATGAGGGTACTCAAGCAGGCCATTATAATGGCTTTCTTCCTCAAAGCACTCCTCACTGTCAAGCACACCCTCCACCATGCGGCAAACGCAATCCACCGCCACGGCACAGGCCAATTCCCCGCCGGTGAGCACATAGTCGCCAATCGACAGTTCCTCGTCGACAATCTCCTCAATGACCCGCTGATCCACACCCTCATAGTGACCGCAGACAAAAACGATGCGGTCCTCCTTCGCATAGCGGCGAGCGATCTCTTGGGTCAAAACCTGCCCCTTGGGGGAGAGATAGACGGTCAGCGGCTTTTTCTCGGCGTCACGCGTCACCGCATCGTAGCAGGCGCAGATCGGGTCGGGCTTTAGCAGCATCCCCTTGCCGCCGCCGTAGGGAGTATCGTCCACCGTGGAATGTTTATCGGTGGCCCAGTTTCGGAAGTTATGAGTACGAATGTCGAGGTAACCGGCCTTGCGGGCACGGCCCAGAATACTCTGGCCGAGCACCATATCCATATACTCGTCAAACAGGGTCAGAATATCGATCCTCATATTTCGAACATGCCTCCCAGCGGGCGAATTTTAATGGTCTTAGCATCAATATTCGTTTCGATAACGACGTCTTTAATGACGGGGAAAAGCACCTGTTTGCCCGATTTCAAAAGGATTTCATAGGCATCGTTGGCAATACCGGGGTAAACGTCGATAATCTTGCCGTAATGCTCGTCCGTATCCACGTCATAGACCTTGCAACCGATGATATCCTCGATAAAATATTCGCCATCACTCAGCAGGTCATCGGTCTTTTCAATTTCAATTTCCCGCCCTTTAAGCGCCTCGGCGGCCTCGATCGAGTCTACACCTTTCAGGTGGACAATGGCCAGCGCACGCTGGGCACGAGCGGTAGTGACGGCAAAGGGCTTGCCGCCGATGTAGATGGTGGGAATGGCGCACAGATCTCTGGCATCGTTCATCCACACATCAATTTTTATATCACCACGAATCCCGTGGGTATTAACAATTTTACCGGCTTTAATAAGCTCCATAATTCCTCCGCATAAAGGAAAAAGGGGATAGTGATATCCCCTTTTAATCTCCTATATTGACAATAACTTTCTTATTGTCCTTGGCAGCCGCCGATTTGACGACCGAACGGATAGCCTTGGCAATCCGCCCCTGTCGGCCAATGACTCTGCCCATGTCAGAGGGGGCCACCATGATCTGATAGGTGGTCGTATCCTCTTTCTCCGAAACCTTTGTTACCGAAACCTCATCGGGATTCTCAACAAGGGCCTTCGTGAGATACGTCAATAACTGTTCCATGATACCATCCTTTACAGAACGCCGTTCTTCTTGAGCATGGCCTTCACAGTATCGGTCGGCTGAGCGCCGTTAGCGATCCACTGCTTTGCCTTCTCAGCGTCGATATTGACGGCCGAGGGGGTTCTGGTCGGATCATAGGTGCCGATCTCTTCGATAAATCTGCCGTCACGAGGGCTACGAGAATCTGCTACTACGATACGGTAGAAAGGATTCTTCTTTGCACCCATTCTTCTGAGTCTGATTTTTACTGCCATTGTGATTCACCTCCACATTAGAATTGTCTTACATCATCCCATTCATGCCGGGAAAACCCTTGAGCAGATTGGGATTCTTGTTAAGCCTTTTTATCATCGACCGAGCCTGCTCATACTGTTTGAGCAATCGGTTGACTTCACTTACTTCCACGCCCGCGCCCATGGCGATACGGCGTTTGCGGGATGCCGCCAGAATATCCGGCTTGGCCCGCTCTCTCGGTGTCATCGACAGGATGATGGCCTGCTGACGGTCAAAGATCTTCTCATTGATATCCGCCTTGGCAAGATCCTTTTGCTTGACACCCATACTACCGAGGATAGCACCGGCGCCGCCCATCTTTTTCATCTGCTGCAGCTGACCCAGATAATCCTCTAAATCAAACTTATTTTTAAGTAGTTTTTCCTCTAATTTCTTGGCCTGCTCCTCATCAAAGGCTTCTTCCGCCTTTTCAATCAGAGAAAGCACATCGCCCATACCCAAGATACGGTTGGCCATACGCTCGGGGTGGAAGGACTCTAAATCCTTAACCGTTTCGCCCACGCCGACAAACTTGATCGGCTGGCCGGTAATATATTTTACCGACATGGCGGCACCGCCACGGGTATCGCCGTCAAACTTCGTCAGGATCACACCGGTAATCGACAACTGCTCATCAAAAGACTGGGCCACGTTAACGGCATCCTGACCGGTCATGGCGTCGACCACGAGCAAAATCTCATTCGGTTCGGTCTTGGCCTTGATCTGCGCCAGCTCATCCATCAGCGCCTCGTCAATATGCAACCGACCGGCGGTATCGAGAATGACAATATCGTTGCCGTATTTCTTGGCATGCGCCACCGCTTCCTGCGCGATTCTTACCGGCTTCTCCCCTTCCAGAGAAAAGACGGGAACCTCCGCCTGCGCGCCAACCACCTTTAACTGATCAACAGCGGCGGGACGGTAAATATCGCAAGCCACTAAAAGCGGGCGGCGATGAAGCGTATTCTTAAAATAATAAGCCAGTTTGGCCGAATGGGTGGTTTTACCTGCACCCTGCAAACCGCACATCATAATGACGGTGGGGGGCTTGGTACTGAAATTAAACTTGGAATCGCCGTCACCCATAATGCGGCACAATTCCTCATGCACAATCTTAATCACCTGCTGCGCCGGCGTAAGAGATTTCATAACCTCCTCGCCCACCGCACGGGCCGATACGTTATTGATAAAGGCTTTTACTACCTTAAAGTTAACGTCAGCGCCAAGCAAGGCCAGCTTGATCTCCCGCATGACCTCTTTAACGTCGGCCTCGGAAAGCTTGCCTCGGCCTTTGAGGCGGCGGAAAATATCGCCCAGTTTATCGGAAAGCCCGTCAAATGCCATCTTCACGCACCTGATCGCTTACCCGAACAATGGTCTTAACCGCATCGGCAATGACAACGTTCACCATGCCGCGGCTGTTCTGCTCCCGAATGTCCTCGGCGGCGGCACGAATCTCATCCATACCCTCACGCAACCGCGTAAACTTCTCGGCCAGACCCAGCTTTTCTTCCATTTCCAGCAGAATGGCCTCGCCCTTCTTGATGCAATCCCGCACACCCTGGCGGGTAATACCGGTCTGGACGGCGATCTCCGCCAAACTCAGATCATCATCATAATACATGATAATGGCCGATAACTGTTTCTCGGTCAACATCTTGCCGTAAAAATCGCAAAGCAGACCGATCTGGAGATTCTTTTCTATCATATGCGCCACCCTTTCCGATGATTTGTAAAGTGATTTACTTTACACTTCTGCTATTATACTCCATTTTAAATCAAATGTCAAGGCAAAAGCCCCTCTTTTTTGAGGGGCTTTGTGAATTTTTTATGATTTATCCAACATTTCCCGATGGCGAATGCGGGACTTGTGGTTGATCAGCACAATCACCGTAAAAATCAGAACGGCGCCGGCAATGGCCGCCACGATGATGGCCGCCGTCATCAGCAGGCTTGCGCTCATATCGGTATCGGCCACGGCATCATAGGAAATGATGCCCGACTGGGTCATCTGCTGAGCCGCATCCTGCTCCTGCGAGGTCGGTACAAACCGATCGGCGTCAAAGGAAACGGCCGAAACCGGCATCAATCCCACCAACAAAAGGAGGGCCAGTAACATACCTATTATTTTTTTCATCATTCTTCCTCCTGTCGGTTACTACTTTGCCGATTGCGCTCCCGCACCAACATGGTGGTGACTGCCGCCGCACAAACCAGAACCACCGCCACCGAGATCAGCATAATCATCAGTGGCACCGATACCGGCGCATCGGCCGTAATAATCTTATATTCGGGCTCGGAAGCAATCGGAACATCCACATCCTGCGCCTGCACCGGCACGGCCGTATCCGTTTCTTCAATCAGCATCGGGATTTTATCCAGCGGAACCAACCCAATCGATAAACATCCGTCCTTATGCGCCCAATTCTTAGCGCCGCCGCAAGCGGCCGCTCCTGTGCCAACCAAGAAACGGTTAGAACCGTCCACCTTGCCCGTTACCCGATTGTTGTAATGATCCAATCCGATTACCGCCGAAAAGGCCATGACGGAGGATTTGGCCAAGGAAAAATTGGTGTTTTCCAGCGCCACTGCCGCCTCATAAGTCATGGTGCGGGCCGCCTCGTCGTATACCACGGCAAAATCTCGCCCCTCCCGCAGATCCTGAACCTTAACGGCCTGCGAAATGGTCTGCGCCTGCGCCTGTCCGTCTGCCGTCCGGTAAAGGCGATAGCCGGTATACACTTCGTATTCCTCGCCCTTTTGCATGGCACGGCGCACACCCGTATTCTCCTGATGCTCGGAGATCGTAAAGGCAAAGTGCAACCCCATTTCGGGCTCGGCTACACTGATCTCACGATCCACACCGTATACCACACATCCGATATAGATGTTTTCCTCGTCATTGGTCACGTACAAATCAAAGGCCGCATCGGCATCCTGCGAGGGGTCAAACCATCGGGCGCTCAGCACCGAATCCACCGTCTTCGCCTGCGCCAAAGTCACATGGTTATACAAGGGCTCGCCCCACTCCTGCGCCGAGGCCACGCCGTCTATCGCAACCCGTCTGGGCTGCGCCACCGAATAGGAGGCGGCAGCGACCGAAACCGACAGCAAAGCCAACATCAGCAAACACGTTATGACTACTCGTATCTTTTTCATCCTGTCATCCTCCCCTTATCGTTTTTGCATGGCATGATCCAGCAGATGGATCAGCGCATAGTCGGCCGTCGGCGTACCGATATGTTCCACCAGCGCCAACGTATTTACCACAATACGCCCCTTGCCGCAGGCGTACACGCCAACAGCCACGTCGGCATCCACACCCGCCAGAACCTCCTGCGCCGCCACAGGCAGGCGAAGCAGTTTGCCCTGACAAACAGGGCCCGACAGGGTTTGCTTCGGCATACCCTGCGTTAAGAGCGGGGCTATCAACTCGTCCTGCTCCAGCGCCACGGTATAGCCAAGTTCCTCAAACGGCAGTTCCAGATAGCCCCAGTCACCCAAGGCCTCAATATCGGCAACCACAACCGTTACCCCCTGCCGCGCTACCGCTTCATATAACCGTTCCAGCGTGTTCTTATCGATATTTTTCCCGCCCAGCACCACCGTACTGTTCGGTACAATCTTCTCGGTATCCAGCACCTTGATCTCCACGCCCGACTGTTGCAGCAACACCAAAGCATTGGCATACAACCCCTGCATATAGACCGTGCCCGACAGGGTGGGGCGCTCCTGCGCATCCACGATGTATACCGCCCTGTCATAGCGAACCTCCGTACCCTCTAACTGCGCACGGAAGGTATAGGCACCCGCAGGCAACTGGGCCAACGGGATCTGTTCATCCAAAACGGTGATGGCCGAAATAAAGTGTCCCGTGCCGGTATAGGCAGGCGTAACGGCTACCGTCTTTTCCCAAACATAACCGCCTTCGCCCTCCAAGGCAAAGCGGGCGGTGTACTCGTTCTTCTCTAAGGCGCCCAAATCGGACAACGATACCTGTACCTGCAATTCATCGGTGCGGTAAAGGGTATCGGCCTTCATGGCCACACTCCAACAGGTATCTTTCAGCCCGTTAACCCCTTGGAGCGAAACGCCCTCGGCCACCGTTACCGAATACCCGCTGACCTTACTGTTGGCCCGAACTTCGTCCAGATCCCTCACGTCCAGATCAGACAGGAAGATGGCCCGCAACGGCTCTACCTCGTATGCCGGAAGTTTCCCGTGAATATCGCCCGTGCCGATCTCGGTTTCGGTATCGACACCGCCACGCACACCCTCGTTGCCCATATACCCGTCCCAACTAAGCGAACCGGGATTGGACGCCGAAGCGGTAGCCAGCTTGCCGTCTGTGCGGCCGGAAGAAAGGAACACCAGCAAATCATTATCATAGGTACGGCAAACGTCCAGCGACTCCACCGCCGCCCGATAATTGTTCACATAAGCCGTATCGGCATCTTTGGCCTCATTTAGAATGCCCACCACCGCAAAGGAAGGGTGGTTGCGATCCCGCTCAATCAACTGCCGCAGTTCACGGCGAATCAGATCCTCGCCATACTCGCTGTCCATCTTATTGGCCATGGCCGTTTCCTGATACACCAACAGTCCCAGCCGATCGCAATAGTCCAGCGCGGCCGGCGGCGCAGGATGCCCGACAAAGCGCACCATATTAAAACCGCACACCTTATAGTCCATGAGCATGGCACGCAGGGCTTCCTCGGTCGTATCGGCATCCACCGTCAGATTGACACTCTTAACGTACAACCGCTTCCCGTTGAGCAGGAAATATCCCTGCGAATCAATACGAAGATCCTTAAATCCTACCTGTATCACCGAAGAATCGGCAAAATTCACCTTTTCAGCCAGGCAATCCACCCATACCGTGTACCGGTAAGGATCGGCCACGCTCCACGCATGAAAATCCTTCAACTCCATCGTCACCGTATGTTTGGATAATCCGGGAACGGCATTAAAGGTCGCGCCGACGGTAGCCAGCACCGCCGCCTGATCGGCAGGACTGATACGGGCACGAATATCCACAGGCACCGTCTCCGATGCCGGATTGTTGACAATCACCTGCACGTTAACCTTGCCGTTCTCATATTGGGTATCCACAAACACATCGGCTATGGCAATATCGGGCACGACCGACAGGTACACCGGCTGTTGCATCCCCTGCCCGTTATCCGGCCCTTGGGGCAAGGTCTGTCCGTCCTCGCCACGTACCGTCGACCCGTCATTGGCCGAGAACAGGCGCACAACCAATAAATTATCCGCATCCTCCCGCAGAAAAGCGGTAACGTCAAAGGAAAATTCCCCGTATGCCCCCTCGTGATCACCAACGTAATTGCCGTTGAGCCACACCTTGGCATAATACCGACACACGCCAAACGACGCTACAACCCGCTGTCCGTCCTGCAGGTTGAGATCGGGGGTAAACTTACGGAAAAACCAGGTCGTCGACCCGTCCTCGCCCGCCTCAAACGGCAGCGATACGGCCGGCTCACCCGAAGGATACTGCTGATACCATAACTGCTCTTCTCCTACGTTTTCCCGATCGGACACAACCCGCCAATCGTCAGCCAGCACAAGAGAAGCATCGGGCACCGCCATCGGGTTCGCCTCTACGGCCGCCGCCGATACCGGCACAAGCCCTATCAATACCATCAGGACAATTATCCACGCTATACTCTTTTTCATGGCATCATTCCTCCACAAACGTTACCCGCACCATCGGACGGGCATCCGCCATAGCGGCGGCAACCGCTTGAGCAAAGGTCAACCCCTCACCCACCGTCGGAATCTGTGACACATCCATCGAAACGGCACAGGCATGGTCACTATGCTCGGCAATGACCAGCATCCCTACCGCATCGGCGTAACTGAGCAACGCCTGCGTCGGCCGGCCGTCAGGATTCAAAGCGGTAATCCCGCTGTTTTTGGCTTGATTGACAAACGCCCGCATCTGCGCTTCCTGTCGCATAATCTCCTGCGGCAGATCCAAAATCCGCAAGGTGTCCGGCGCTTGGTCGGCAAGGCCGACACTGCGGCTCACCGTATCCACCCAGTTCTGCGAGGCCTTGGGCGAAGAAGCCATGACCGTCAGATCGTATAGATACGGATGGTCAACGTCCCAGTATGCCACGTCATCCGCCTTCAGACTCAGGGTATGCATCCCCGTACCCTCATCGGACGATACCTGCTGGGTCACTCGTGCCATCACCTTGCCGGTATCCAACGCCGTTAATACCGCCGTGAGCACCACATCTTCCTTGTTCTTGGCGTTATCCAGCGTAATCCCCGCATACAGAACTTCGTCTTTCACCTCAACCGAAACGTCTGCCACCATCACCGACGGCCGCACCGCCAAAGCCGTACGGGTCACCGCCACATCACGGCCGGCACGAATCACCAGCGTGTTGTTTCCCACTCGCTTAACCGTATCGGTAACATCCAGCCAATACTCGCCGTCAGCCGCCCGCTCATCCACAATCTCACCATTGAGCCAAACGGCAGCCTCTTGCCCCAGATCGCATAACGAGAGGATCACCCGATCCCCCTTCACCAAAGAGGCGGCAAAGGTATTGGAATACCATACCATATCGGCCTCGGTTTCGTTTCCTTCATTAAATCCGTTTTGCCATCCGTTCTGCAGGCCCGCCCCATCGGCGTCCCCACGCATCTTCCAGCCGGTATCCAGCACCTGCCCACTGCGTGTTCCGCCGGCACAAGCCGTCAAACCCATCACAATCACAAGCGCCGAAACCAGTGCCCATATCCGTCTTTTCATTTCGTTCTCCTTTCCTAATAAAAGGCATATATGGTTATTATACCACAAGATAACAAAAATTTGAAGCCATAATATAAAAAAGAAGCCGAATACATCGGCTTCCTTGTTAATTTAATAGGACAATCCCCAAATTCAGATAAATGGCAAAGGCGCACCATGCCGCATAAGGCACCTGCAACCACCCCGCCGTGCGATCCATTCGGAAGTACCCAACCGTGTATATAAGAATCAAAATCCACAGCACCAACAACCAGATCAGCGCAAACAACCACATCTCACAAACAAAAAAGAAGATCGACCAAAAGAAATTAAAAACCAACGATACGTAATAAACCGTCAGCACCGACGCCTGCCGATCCTGCCGCCGAATCCGCCAGGACGACACCCCCATAAGGGTATACAAAACCGTCCACACCACAGGGAACAACCACCCCGGCGGCGAGAGCGGCGGCTGGTTGAGGGCGGCAAAATCCTCCATCGCCCCCATCGTCAGTAGTCCCGAAACCAATCCCACGGCAAGCGGCAGGGCAATGTTCAAAATTAAGGATTTGTATTTTTTCCAAAAAGAAAGCATAGAATCACCTCATTGGTATTCTATGCTTTCCTTGTCATAATTATCCATGAAATTGTGATACCCGTCCCCATCGGTATAGCCGATTACCTCGGCCAGCTTCACGTTTTCCATGGCACGGAAGATGTTAATGGGGACTTGACTGTTGTTCTTGGTCAGGTCCTCAATCATTCTCTTAACATATCTACGCTTGCTGGCGCTCTCGCTGTCACACCCCGCATCTCTGGATGTCACCCGACAGGCGCACTGCAAAAACTCCAACTGATTATACTTGGCAAACCGCACAATATCCTTTTCCCTCACGCAATACAGCGGGCGGATCAGCTCCATGCCGGTAAAATTGGTCGAATGCAGTTTGGGAAGCATGGTCTGCACCTGCGCCCCGTACAAAAGCCCCAGCAATGTCGTTTCAATCACATCATCAAAATGATGCCCCAACGCAATCTTATTGCATCCCAGCGACTCGGCAAAAGCATATAAATGCCCCCGCCGCATACGGGCGCACAGGTAGCAGGGATTCTTCTGCGCCTGATCCACCGACTCGAACACATCGGTCTCAAAAATATCGGGCTCAATTCCCATACGGGCACAATTTTCCTCAATCTTTTTCCGATTTTCAGGGCTGTAACCGGGATCCATCACGATCACACGCAACTCAAAATGACTGTCGCCGTACCGTTGCAGTTGTTGCATACACTTAACCAGCAAGGCCGAATCCTTCCCGCCCGACAAACAGACGGCAATGCGATCCCCCTCGTTCACCATCCGATACTTCTTAACCCCTTCAATAAAGCGATTCCAGATGGTCTTGCGATAGGTGGTGATAATACTGCGTTCGATGCGTTTACTTTCTTCCATGGCGCTCCACAATGGCGGCATATTTCTCCTCCACCTGCTCGGCCAAAACCTCCCACGGCACGGGAATGGTCTGCTGCGCACGCGTACCAACCGCCTTCATTTCCTCTTTGTTCTCAAAAATCTCCGCAATGCGGGCCGACATCGCCTCCACCGATTCCTCGGCCAAATAACCGTTCTCGTTATCGGTCACGCACTCGGCCGCATTACTGCCCGCCACCAACAGCGCAGGCACACCCGCCGAAGCCGCCTCTCGCAATACCAGCGGCGCATTGTCGTACACCGAGGGGAAGAAAAAGAGATCGCCGCACAGGAACAATCCCTCCAGCGTGACCCGATCGCTGACCCGACCGGTGAAAATACACCGATCCATCACCCCGATCTGACGGGCATACTCGTGGATCTGCTTTTCATAATAGCCCGTACCCACCAGCAACAGGCAATAACTGTCATCCAGCGTTGCCAGCGTATCCAGCACCAGTTTCAGATTTTTCTGCCATACCATCTGCCCCACAAAAAGCAAAATCTTTTTATCCTTGGGCAGTGCAAAACGCTCCATAGCCGCCGCCCGTGCCGCCTCGAAATCGGGGCTGATAAAGGGATCGGCGCCGTTGGGCATCACGGCAATTTCTCCCGTGTATCCATACTCACGCAGGGTCTGCGCCGTGCCCTCACTGCACGCCCACACCACGTCGCACGTATTATAAAAGTTCACAATATACCGCACACCGATACGTGCCAGCAGTTCCGAACCGGTCACCCTCTTAAAATCATCGTAATACTTGCTATGGAAGGTGGAAACCACGGGAATCCCCAGCTTCTTCGCCCGCTTTACGGCATAATGCCCCAACATAAAGGGGGAATGAACATGGAAAATATCCGCCCCAAACCCATCCACAAAACGCTTCAGTTTCTTAGAGGGTTCCGGCATCGGCCAGCCATACCCCACAAAGGGAATCCGCGCCGAACGGGTGCGCATGATCGGGTAATCGTCCTTGTCCCGATAGCCCTTTTCAATGGTCGGCGCAACCACCGCAGCATCCATATGGGTGGCATAACGATCGACGGTGTGAATCACACCGTCGACATTGGGATAATATAAATCAATAAACTGTATGCTCTTCATCGTTACTTTCTTCTTTCCCAAACCGTTTGCGAATTTTAGGTGCCAAGGCATTGTAACCGTACACGCCCACGCCCAGAAGCAAAAACAGATAATAGGTCAAAAACCGCCAGATCGCCATACCCCAGAAGGTATTGCTGTTGAGTCCTCGGAAAATGGTATAGAAAGTTCCCTCAGCCGCACCGGCATTACCGGGCGTCGGGATATACGCAATACCCGCATAGATGTAGGCCGTCAGCGTCAGCGCATCGATAAAGGTAACGGGTGAACCGAACGCCCGCAAAACAAAGAAAGGCGTGGACATCAGCGCCACCTGATAGGCAATGCCAATCAGCATAACCTTCACAATCAAGCCCTTAACCTTGGCCATCTCCCCCAGCGCCGTGCGATACTCCTCAAGCGAAGAAACCATCGTGGCCTGACTCTTTTCGGGATTCTTAAGAATCCTTAGCTTGCCAAGCACACGCACCCCCCACGCCAGTATCTTGGTCACCGTCTTGGGGAAGAAATTAAACAGGATAATCGCCATCGGCACCAGCAAATAGAACAAAATGCCCACATAAGCCATGACGTGCAAAGCCGTCGGCACGGCATTGGCATTGGCGCATACCAACACGAAAAAGACCAAGCAAAAACCGAGCTGCATGGACAAAAAGCCCAACACCGGCATAGCACCCGCAATGCCGGGCGCATAGCC
Organism: Eubacteriales bacterium; assembly: GCA_045612825.1. Classification (GTDB taxonomy): domain Bacteria; phylum Bacillota; class Clostridia; order Oscillospirales; family UMGS1783; genus CAKSHC01. The sequence goes on along the minus strand of JAZKZU010000054.1, from coordinate 4,338 downwards.
CTGCTTTCTTAAATAGTACATCTGAAAGGGCTGCCCGCCCGCACCCGACGGGGTAATGTTATCATAATATTTACCCAGCACCGCCGTCTGAAAGGCATGCTTGATCCGCACGCAGCCGATCGTGTGCCGCATCATCACGCAATATTTATAGGTCTCAAAAAAGACGGCCGAGGCAATGCACCCCAGCGCCCCGATCAGCCAGACCATGTTATTGTCAAAAACGATATGTTCGGGAGTTTCCTTGGTAAATTCCATAACACCGGTAATCACAATCGCACCGATATTGATAAGCACAAACAACACCGTAAGGATCACTTTGTTCCGCTTTTTCTTCTTCTGATCGGCGTCGGACAATACCGTCGTTTTTTCTTCCACGTAGTCCCGATCCTTCTTCAGTTGTTCAAATTGATCTGCCATCGGAAGCCTCCTTTCGCTAAAATCGTATGCTCATTATACCATATCGTCACAATTTGTTCAATATTTTTTTACTCTCCCCGCCAAAAGTCAGCCATTCGTCACATTGACTTTCTCGAAAAGAGTGTTATAATAAGAGTATTGTTACCAAAGAAAGGATCTGAATATCATGTCTGAATGTACTCATGATTGCTCCACCTGTTCGGCCAACTGCTCCTCCCGTCAGAACCCTCAGGACCTGCGGGAAGCGCCCCACGCCGGCAGCCATATCAAAAAGGTCATCGGCGTCGTATCGGGTAAAGGCGGCGTCGGCAAATCCATGGTCACCGCCATGCTGGCCGTCCGTCTGGCTCACATGGGCAAAAAGGTAGGCATCCTCGATGCCGATATCACCGGCCCCTCCATCCCCAAGGCGCTGGGTATTCACTCCCGCGCGCTGGCCGATGGCGACAGCCTGCTTCCCGTCACCAGCCGTGACGGCATCAAGGTCATGTCCTTAAACCTGCTGGTTGAAAATGAAACCGATCCCGTCGTATGGCGCGGTCCCGTCATCGCCGGCGCCGTTAAGCAGTTCTGGACCGACGTGGTCTGGGGCGAACTGGACGTTCTGCTGGTCGATATGCCCCCCGGAACGGGCGACGTTCCCCTGACCGTCTTCCAGTCCCTTCCCGTAGATGGCATTGTCATCGTCACCTCTCCCCAGCAGCTGGTCGGTATGATCGTCGAAAAGGCAGTTAACATGGCCGACATGATGGGAATTCCCATTCTGGGCTTAGTGGAAAACTACTCTTATTTTGTATGCAACCAGTGCAATAAAAAGCACTACATCTTCGGTGAGGGCGATGTCGAGAGCTTGGCAAAACGCCTGAACATCCCCGCCAGCGCCGCCTTGCCCATCGAGCCCGCCGTGGCCAAAGCCGGCGACGAGGGTCTGCTCGAAGGCTTCGAACAGGACTGGCTCGACTCCATCATCAACAACTTTAACGCCTAAAAGAAAAGAGCCCAAATGGGCTCTTTTTTTATCGCTCGTTTGCCAGGAAGAAAACGGCAATCGTGCCGGGGCCGGCATGAGCGCCGATAACAGGGCCGATGTCGGCAATGTAGCAAACCGGCTCGCCCGTCTTTTCCTCAATCGCCTTGGCCAGTTCCTCGGCCTGATCCCGACAGTCGGCCTGACACAGCATGATCGGCCCGTCGGTGCGGGTGTCCTGCAACCGCTTCATGAGAGCACTGAGCGCCGCCTTGCGCCCCTTGGCCTTGGCCATGCTCACCAAGTGCCCCTCATCGTCCACGTGAAGCACCGGCTTGATGCCAAGAAGTCCGCCAACAAAAGCCGCCGTGGGGCTGACTCGTCCGCCACGCTTTAAGTACACCAGATCATCCACCGTAAACCAATGGGAAATCTTGGGGAAGGTGTCACGCACGTATTGCGCCGTCTGCACAATATCGGCGCCGCCGCTTCGCTTATCCACCGCCAGCTTCACCATCAACCCTTCGCCCGCCGAAGCGCACAGCGTGTCGATGGTTTCGATAACCGCATCGGGATATTCCTCCCGCAACTCCTCAGCCGCCATAGCCGCCGCATTGGCGGTGGTGGACAATCCCGTAGAGAAGCCAACGTACAAAATATCTTTGCCTTCTTTTAAAAGCGGTTCGAAAACGGCACGGAAGTCACCCATGTTGGCCGCCGCCGTGCGAGCCACCGCTCCGCCTTTCATGCGATTATAAAAGTCCGAAACGGGCATTTCGGTATATTCCTGATCCTCTCCCTCGAAGCGAAAAGACAATTTTACGCAAGAAACATCCCAGTTTTCGAGCGTTTTTACGTCAATATCACAGGCAGAATCGGTCACAATAGCAAAATTTCTCATGATTTTCTCCTTTTTTTGGGCCTTATTTTTATGTTTTTTATTATGAGCATTATACCCACTTTCTTCAACCTACCAATCCATTTTTTTACTATACTGTTGACAAATCAAGCAGTAGAATTTTCGGTAGAGCGCTCTCCCCACAGTAGAGAAGCAAAAATTTTCCTTGATTTTCAATGTGTTTTGTGGTATGCTACTGCCGAGGTGAATACCATGGACGAACTCAAAACGATTATCGCCGCCAATATCGCCTCCCTGCGCAAAGCACGGGAGATGACCCAATTCGAATTGGCCGAGCGGTTAAATTATTCGGATAAGGCCGTATCCAAATGGGAGCGCGGCGAATCGATCCCCGACGTGGCGGTGCTCAAACAAATTGCCGATCTGTTTTCGGTAACGGTAGATTATCTGCTCACGGACGATCATTCGGACAAGCGGGAGCAACCGGGCATCATCAGCCAGCGCAACCGCATGTATATTATGGGGCTGAGCATTTTGCTGGTATGGTTTATTGCCACTTTGGTATTTGTGGTAATGGACCTAACCCCGTTGAACACCTCGGGGCATTGGCTGACCTTTGTTTATGCCCTGCCGGTTTCGGCCGTTGTATGGCTGATCTTCAACAGTATATGGTTTAGCGGGAAAATCAACTGGGTTATTATTTCCCTATTGATGTGGTCCTTCTTGCTATGCTTATACCTAACATTAGCCGTTTTGGGAAGCAACCTATGGTTGATCTTTATTTTAGGCATCCCCGGACAGGCCATCATCTATCTATGGTCGGGCATCAAATTTAAAAAACGTATACCCAAGAAAAAGAAAAAGGACTGACAATTTTCCACCAAACAAAGAACCGACCTATTAGGTCGGTTCTTTGTTGCTTTTTAATCCCATATATCATATTCTTCTAAGTTGCGTTGTACAGAAACTGCATGAATTAAACGGAAAATATTAATATCTGTCAATACTCGCCGATTCTTAGTAGACTTGTTCAGTATTTTATCCCCTTTTTCGCATCAAAATTTAACATAATTTTGAATTTTCACATTCATTGCAACGCAAATAAAAGTCACTTTATTGCCTCTCTAATCGGCTTATAGCACTCCAATATCCGTTTTGGGCTGATTGTTCAAGCCAATATCTGAATTGTTTCATATCCTTCGGGAAGCCCTCTATATCACCATCATAGTAAGCCTCAGCAATTAGATATTGCACATACCCTATATGTGCACCCTGATTTGTTTTTGCCGCTTTTAATAAAAGCTGATAATAGTGCGCATTTTCTGGGCTATTATAGTCAAAATCCTTGTTCTTTTTGTATGTCTGGAAGTAGTAGTTCTTAGCCAAATAATAATACGCATCGGGAACGCCTTTCTCTGCCGCACGTTGTATATATTCTGCATTTTCTTCAGAGCATGTATCACCTGTTTCCCTTAAATCATATTCTGCTACTGCTAACATGGCATCCGGGTCACCCTGTTCGGCATCTGCAATCAAATCCGTCTTATACATCGTGCAATACTCATCGTATTCTTCTTGCGTCAGCCAATTTGCTTGCGCCCCATTAAACGCCACTCCCAAATTATTCACTAATGCCGCTTGCGTCATCCGATTCCCCTGAGCCGCCTCTTCAATGAGCCAATTTTTCCAATATTCAGCCTTTTGCTCATCCCTATATATGCTCATGCTCTCATCATTTTCGTCCTCTAATAATCCGTTTGTATACCAATGTAGAAGCCATCCTATTGCTTTTACATCACCACAAATAGGTTGAGTTTCCCCCCAACTCATTTTTCTGCTTTCCATTTCCGTCGCACAAGGATACGGAAACCCTTGCCTTACAGATTCGTCAAATTCATACCAACTAATGTCTTTTCCCGCTCTTGCCATCTGTTGATATTTCGCACGGTACTGTTCCACAATATCATACGACGCCTCATACTGTACCTCATCATCAAGCCCAAATAAACAACTCCAAAACCCCATTTTTATACCCTCCAAAATTATAAATAATACTCTTCTAGTTTCAAACTATAGTTGCGATATACCGCATACG
>JAZKZU010000053.1:0-3991 GCA_045612825.1 Eubacteriales bacterium | reverse complement strand
CCCCTTTGTTTGTATGACCCGTCCTGTAGCAAACGGGGCAATTATTATCGAAGATAAGGAATAAGGAAATGAAACTCGGAATTATCGGTCTGCCCAACGTGGGCAAAAGTACGCTTTTTAATGCCATCACCAATGCCGGCGCCCAGTCGGCCAACTATGCCTTCTGCACTATTGAGCCCAACGTCGGCATGGTGGACGTGCCTGATCATCGTCTGACGGCGCTGGGCGAGATGTACCATCCCAAGAAGATCACCCCTGCCACCATTGAGTTTGTCGATATTGCGGGCTTAGTCAAAGGCGCCAGCCACGGCGAAGGTTTGGGCAATAAATTCCTCTCCCACATCCGTGAGGTCGATGCGGTGGTGCAGGTGGTGCGCTGTTTCGAGGATGAGAATATCACTCACGTGGAAAACAGCGTCGATGCCGGCCGTGATATGGATATTATCAATCTGGAGCTGATTCTGGCCGATATGGAAACGGTCGAGCGTCGTATGGACCGTGTCTCCAAAGCCCTCAAAGGCGATAAGAGCTATGCCGTTGAGCTGGACTTACTCAAGCGTGTCTATGCTCTGCTGGAGGGTGAGAAACCCGCCCGTGCCATGGAGTATACCGATGAGGAAAAGGTGCTCATTTCGCAGATTTCTCTGCTAACCAATAAGCCGGTCATCTATGCCGCAAACATGGATGAGAAAACCTTTAAGGCCGGCATTGAGAATAACCCCCATTATCAGACTCTGCTTGAGCGTGCCGCCGCCGAGGGTGCCGAGGTGCTTCCCATCTGCGCCGCGCTGGAGGAGGAGATTACCTCCCTTTCCCCCGAGGACAAGGAGATGTTCTTGGCCGATATCGGGCTGGAGGAATCGGGTCTGGATCGTATGGTTCGTAAATGCTACAGCCTGCTTGGTTTGATCAGTTATCTCACGGCGGGTGAGGACGAGTGCCGTGCATGGACGATCGTTAAGGGCACCAAAGCCCCTCAGGCGGCCGGTAAGATCCATACCGATTTTGAGCGAGGCTTCATCCGTGCCGAAACGGTGGCTTTCGACGATTTGATGGCCTGCGGCAGTATGGCCGCCGCCCGTGAAAAGGGTCTGATCCGAAGCGAAGGCAAGGAATATGTCGTGCGTGACGGGGATATCATCCTCTTCCGCTTTAACGTCTAAAGGAAACGTCATGAAAAGAAGACAGATAGAAGAAACGCCGATCGAGCAGGAAATTCCCCCTCTGCCTCGGTATCCCGAACTGTATCAAATCGATACCCGCGGTCAGTTGTCCTTGAAAGGGGAGGGCTGGAAAAGTTATCTCCATAAACCCCAGTCCAACACGTTGCCGCCCCTGCCTCGGCCTGTCAAACGCCCCTTCGGCGCGATTGCGCCGGGTGCCAGAGAACTGATCCGTGGCGGTTACCGTATCCCGTGTCTGGATACCCTGCGTGGGTTTGCGGTTATCATCATGCTCTTTTACGCCCTGTTTGGTATGTTCTATAACTACGGCGTGCTGGCCGATACCGAGTTTGGCCGTGTCGTTGCCCTGCTGATGGGCGGTGAGGGCAGCGGATATTGGAATCACGGAATTCGATGCCTATTTGTGTTGCTGTCGGGTGTTTCAATCAACTTCAGCCGCAACCCCCGCCGTCGGGCGCTGGTCTATGCCATTGGGGCAGGGGTGGTCACCTTGCTCAGTTTTGCTTTCGGCGGTGTGATCTGGTGCGGATACCTGCATTTTCTGGCCGTGGCCACGTTGCTGTACTCGTATATGCATCGGGACGAACAGATGGATGCTTGGTTCAATAAGGTCGGCATCCTCTGGATGGTAGGCGCGTTCATCGTGCTGGTGCTGGCCACCGATGGGTTAACCTATGATCGGGTGGCGATCGGCGGGTTTACCTTGCCGCTGTTTGTGACGGGCTTTGTTCATAAAGGCTTCTCTGCCCCCGAATTTTATGGGTTTTTCCCGTGGATTATGGCCTATCTGTGCGGCGTGGTCCTCGGTCGGTATCTGCGAGACGGCGTAGTTCCCGAAAATGTCTACAAATTCCGTCTGATCGGTCTGGATACCTTGGGACGGGTCGCATTACCGATCTACATTTTACATCGTCCCGTCTGCTACCTGATTGTTTGGATTATTGAAAAGATTTTTTTAAGTTGGTAAAAATAAAGGAAAAGGTGCATATTCTATAATTGCTATGAGTAAAAAGAAAACGATGACAAAAAAGGCTCGCCGCCGTCTGCTGATGTGGCTGTCGGCCGTGGCCGGAATATTGGCTCTGTTGATCTTTGTAGGAACGGCAATGATTTTACGATACAGCGATCCGAGAATGGATGAGCTGTTTGAAAACCCATCCTTGGAGTATACATCTACCCTCTATTATAAGGATGCCGCAACCGGAAACTGGGAAGTCCTTCACGAACTGTATAAGGACGAAAACCGCAAATGGGTCGATCTGGAGCAGATCCCCGAGCATACCCGTTTGGCGCTCATCGCCATAGAGGACGAGCGGTTCTACGAGCATCACGGTATCGACTGGCCCCGTTTTACCGGCGCCCTCATCGGCTTCTTGTCGGGAGATGACAGTTACGGCGGCTCGACCTTGACCCAGCAGTTAATCAAGAACCTCACGCAGGATAACGAACACAGTTGGGAGCGCAAAGCCCGTGAGGTGTTGCGTGCTCTGTATGTCGAGCGCCATCACGATAAAGACGAGATTCTGGAATACTATTTCAATACCGTCTATTTCAACTACCGCACCTACGGCATCGAGCGTGCCGCCCAGATGTACTTCGGCAAAAGTGTCGATCAGCTCACCGTGCGGGAAAGCGCCTCGCTGGTAGGCCTGATCCGCCTGCCCGATTACTACGCCCCCTATAAACACCCCGAAAATAATAAAGTCCGTACCGAGATCGTGCTTAGCAAAATGCTCGAACTCGGCTTCCTGTCGAAGGAAGAATATGAGCAGGCCATGGCCGAGGAACTTCACTTTGTCGAAAATGGCTATCATGTCGCCTATGAAGAGGTCACTTCCTACTTTGTGGATATGGTAATCGACGATGTGATTGCCGACCTGTCCCAGAAACAGGGCTGGACCGAGGCCGAAGCCGAAAGCTATCTCTACCGTGGCGGATTGAAGGTGTATACCACCGTCGATATGCGGGTGCAAACCGCATTGGAACAGGCCTATAAAAATGAATCTTTCTTCCCCAAATCCTATATCGAGAAGAAGTACCAGTCAGCTGCCATGCTCTCTGATCCGAAGACCGGATATATCTTGGGCGTGGTCGGCGGTCGTGGCGAGAAACAGTATAGCCGCGATTTGAACCGTGCCACCATGTCCCGCCGCTGCCCCGGCTCTTCCATTAAGCCGCTGTCGGCCTATCTGGCCGCCTTGGAATCGGGCGCCATTACGCAGGGAACGGTCGTTATCGACGAAGGCGTTACCAAACTCAACGGCCATCCCTATCCGCAAAACTACAGCCGTAAATTCTATGGCCCTACTACCATGTTTGGCGCTATCCGGGAATCTCTCAACGCCTCGGCTGCTAAGGTCGTCATGCTCAACGGCATCGAGAACTCGTTTACCTTCTTAACCGATAAATTGCACTTTGACCTGATTGCCCCCACCGAAAACAGCGACGGCGACGCCAATCTGGCCGCCCTGTCCATGGGCGCCTTCTCCCATGGTGTAACGGTGCGTGAAATGGTGGGCGGCTATGGCGTAATCGCCTCGGGCGGCATCTATCACGAACCCATTTCCTATACCAAGATCGAATCGGTCGACGGTACGGTGATACTGGAGAAAGACATCACGGGCGAGCAGGCCTGTTCTCCTACCGCCGCTTGGCTGATGCACGACCTGTTGGTCGATAGCGTCAAATACGGCTTGGCTTCTCCCGGCCGCCTCTCGGTGCCTCTGGCCGCCAAAACAGGTACATCGGACGATAACCACGATAAATGGTATATGGGCTATACCCCCTATTTCGTAGGCGGCGTATGG